>JAYVYA010000144.1:0-1941 GCA_043784745.1 Hyphomicrobiales bacterium | reverse complement strand
CGACGATAGCATTCGTATCGCCCGTTCAAAGCCAAAATTTTCAAAATCTGTGGATGAATTTTAGGCAAGGGCAAAAGGGGCCATCAACGCCCCAATCTCGCCATGCAAAACGAGGTTCGCCAGATCATCCAGCGGCGTCGGCTCGCGGTTGATAATGACCAGCCTGGCCCCGTTGCGCTTGGCCAGCACCGGAAAGCTGGCCGCCGGGCGGACCTGGAGCGAGGAACCCAGAACCAGAAACACATCGCAAGTGGTCGCCAGCGCCTGGGCCCGGCGCATCGCCGCCGCTGGCATCGCCTGCCCGAACGAGATGGTGGCGGATTTGACCAGCCCGCCGCATTCGCACAAAGGCGCGCGGCCCCGCGCCTCCAAATTGGCCCGCACCGCGCCAAGTTCATGCCGCAGGCCACAATCGAGGCAGGCGGCATAGGTGCCATTGCCGTGCAATTCGGCGATTTTCTCCGGCGGCACCCCGGAGGCCTGGTGCAGGCCATCAATGTTTTGCGTGATGATGCCGGTCATAAGGCCACTGGCCACCAGATGCGCCAGCGCGCGGTGGCCCGTGGAGGGCTGCGCCCCGGCATAGAGATCGTCCATCGTAAATTTCCGCCGCCACGCCTCGGTGCGCAGGTCGGGGTCGCGGACAAAGTCAGCAAAATCGACTGGCTTGTTGGCGAGCCAGGGCGAGCCGGGCGAGCGGAAGTCCGGCACGCCGGATTCGGTGGAAATACCCGCGCCCGTAAAGCCGGTGATGGCGCGGGCGGTGGTCAGGAGGTGGTGGAGGGTGTGTTGATTGCCCGGCATGGTCACTCGGGCCAGAATTCTTTGTCCATAATCTGCTTCAGGGAATACGGGCACTTCGCGGGAAATGCTTTTGGGGACATTTTGGTTTCATCGGCGGCTAACAAACGTGCGTTGCCAAAGGCTAACCCCATCACATCAGGTACTTGCGCTTTAAGGCTCGGATTATCAGACAGATGGTGAGCCAGATCAATGCGCTGCACCCGAATGGTGGTCTCCCAGCTGGACCCACGACCGGCAGGCTGAAATTGCCACTTGAGCAAATGCAGCACGATGATTTGCAACCGGCTTTTAAGTTCCCGCTTTTCGCCCTTGCCCATGCTTTCAATTTCCTCGGCAATATTTTCGATGTCAGCAGCGGTCAGCGCGCCCGCGCGCAGCAGCGCCGCCTGCTCATTGGCCCAGGCGTAGAAATCGGTATCGTAATTGGTGTTGGGCATTGAATGGGCTGCCGTCAATTTTGCGCGGGCCAGCCGGCAAGAGGGTTTAAATGGCGATGTGAAAACGATCCAGCATTTCGGGTGCGCCCCCTCACCCTGGCGCAGGAGCGCCGACCCTCTCCCGCGAAGGGCGGGCGAGGGGGTTTGGTCTACGGCTCCAGCTCCGAATCCCAATACAGATAATCCATCCAGCTTTCATGCAGAAAATTCGGCGGAAACAGACGGCCGTTCTGGTGCAGGTCGCTGACGCTGGGCTGGAACGGCTTGTGGGCGGGAAACATCTGGGCTTCCTTGGGCAGTTTGTCGCTCTTGCGCAAATTGCAGCAGGAGCAGGCCGCCACCACGTTTTCCCAGGTAGTCATGCCGCCCTTGGAGCGCGGTGTCACATGGTCAAACGTCAGATCCTCCCGCGCGCCGCAATACTGGCAGGTAAACCGGTCACGCAAAAACACATTGAACCGCGTGAAGGCCGGGTGGCGCGAGGGCTTGACATAAGTCTTGAGCGACACAACCGAGGGCAATTGCATCTCAAAGGTCGGGCTGCGGACGCATTTGTCGTAGTTGGAGACAATGTTCACCCGGTCAAGGAAAACAGCCTTGATCGAATCCTGCCACGACCAGAGCGACAGCGGGCCGCATTACTTTTAATGTTTGCCCTTACTTCGGCAGTAGTTTTATACACCGGCTGAAAGTAAGTGTA
>JAYVYA010000143.1:0-3458 GCA_043784745.1 Hyphomicrobiales bacterium | reverse complement strand
GTGCGCTTCTTTCCGCCGCATCAATGATGCAAAGCTTGGCAATATTCACCGCCGCGCAAGAGCGCACTGGAAGTGCGCGGTCCGGGCTGCGCCAGACTTCCAGCCTGGTTTCATCAAAATTTGCCATGCTTTAGCGCGCCTTTCGGTTGGCAAGACGGCCAATGAGATCAATTACTGCGACTTTGTCAGCGGCAGCCGCATCGTTCCAGCGGGCCAGATTGGCGGCGGCACCATCGGCATGGCGATTGCGCCAGCCGGGCACAGATGCAGCTGCAGCAATTCTGGCCGCCGCCGCGCTGGCATCATTGGCATCTACCAGCACCCCGGAGGTGCCGAGCACTTCGCGGAACACCGGCTTGTCCGGCGCAATCACCATCAGCCCGGCATATTGCGCTTCCAGCAGCGGCAGGCCGAGGCCCTCGTCATGCGAGGTCGAGACCAGCGCATCGGCGGCGTCAATCAGGATGCGCACCTTTTCCTGCGGCTGGTAGCCATGCAGCGTCACGCCGGGCACCTGCCCCAGCGCTTGCATGTCGATGCCCCAGCCGGGCCGTCCGACAATGTCCAGCCACGCTCCGGCATGGCCCTGGGCGCGCAGGGCGGTGACAATGGCAGCGGCAGCAAACAGGTTTTTGCGCGGCTCCATTGTTCCCAGGGCCAGAAGGGCGGGGCCAGCAGGACCCGTGCGGGTGCGGCGGGCGGCATCCGACACTCCGAAGACATTGCGCACCTGCGGGCGATACAGGATGATTTCCGCCTCCGCCCGGCAAAACCGTCGCAGTGCATCGCCGGTGGTTTGCGAATTGACCAGAAATCGCGGCAGGCGCTGCACCGCAAAGCGGAAGGGGGCGGCCATTAAAAGCCGCGCACGGATATTCAAATCCTGCTTCCGCGTCATCAGGAAGAGGTCGTGAATGTAGGGCAGCACCCGCGCGCCCAGCAGGGTTGCAAGATGCGCGGGCGGGAAGCCGGGGCAGAGCAGCAGGCTGTTGCGGGCCGTCAGGGCGTGCCACGGCAATTGCAGGTTCTGGCGCGCCAGCATGCCCAGCCGGGTCCGGGAGCGCACCGGCACCAGTGCCAGCGGTGCCAAAGCATCAGCGGAAAACAGCTCAAGCGTAATCCGCTCCAGGCCGGTCACATGCCGCCCGCAATGGGTGTGGTCCACAAAAATCGGGGCGGTATTGGTCAAATGCAGGTCTCAAAACAGGGCGCACTCCCCGTCCTTACGCCCGCAAAGTTGAGGCTTTATGATCAGGCCGCAACAAAATCAGCATTATGCTGACGATCAGCCCAAACACGGCGGTTTTTGCCGACAGGCTGACCGAGGTTGAGGCGATGAGGAAAAACAGCACCAGCACCCAGATGGCGCCCGGCCTTGAAGCCACCACCAGATCCCGCAGGAAAGCGAACAGTCCGGCAAAGAAAATCAGGCTGACAATAAGGCCGTAGGACAGGATGGTGGCAAGCCAGAAGCTTTCGAGTCCGTATTCCGCGCCTTCCAGCCGCAAAAGGCTGCCCAAAAACGCCGGGTCCGGCCCCAGCAGAATGTCGCGCGGCGAAATCAGGTCAAACAGATGGAGCATTACCAGCCGCGCCTTGGCACTGCCATTGTCATCGACAAAGCGCTGGATCAACTGGTCAAAAAACCCGCTGCCCGCCAACACAGCCAGCCCCGCCAGCCCCAGGGGCAGCGCCACCATGGCGAGCGATACGCCCGCGAGGTTGATTCTTTTGCCACGCAGCAGGCCAAACAGGCTGGCCCCTCCGGCAAAAACGACAAACAGCAGGGTGAATACCAGCGAGGTGCGCCCGCCGAACGCCACCATCGCCGCCAGTTGCAGGCCAATCATCGCCGGGCGCAGCAGGCCCGGCAATTCCCGTGCCCCGCCGCAGCAAATTGCCACGACATAGGAGCCGGTGAGAATGGCATTGCCGAGCGGATGGCCAAACAGGGAGGTGGCGCGCCAGTCACCGGTAATTTCCAGCGTGCCGGCCGTGTAGGGTGTCAGGCGGAAGCCGGTGAGATATTCATAAAGGCCCAGCAGCGCGTTAACGAAATAGATCAGGTGCATTATCCGCGCCAGCGTGCCCTTGGCCTGTTCGGACAAAGCCCGCAACAGCACCAGCAGCAGCATCGGCATCAAAAACGTATCAATGATCGGGGTGAACGGCATTTTCTGGAAGAAAATGATATGCAGCAGCAGCAGCAGCCAGGTCACCAGGAAAACCATCGTTCCAGGCTGGCGCGCCAGCACCCGGTCAAGATAGCGCAGCGGATTGCCCGACCCGAGCATGGCGAAGATGAACGTGATGAAAACCAGCCACGATCCGGGATGCACCTTTTCGATGAACGAGCCACCGGTCGATTCATAATTCAGGCCAAAGCGGTAAAGCGCCATGGCTGAAAGAAGATGCATCAGCACTACGGAAAGGCCAGTCAACGCGGTAATCATTGTCTGCCCAAGCGCGGCAAACAGGGCACTGTCGGGTGCCAGTTGCTGCGCGCGCGGGTTCAGGGCTGTTGCCATGCCTGCCCCTTCAGGCCGCTGCCTGATGGCTGCTGCCGTTGCAGACCGCGCCGCCAAACTTGTCCTCGTCTGCCTCCAACGTGCTCATCGCCCGCCTGATTTGCAGGCGGCTGATGCGGGCCTGCCTTGTCACCAGCACGATGCGGTCGGCGGCTTCTGCCACCTCAATGCTGTTGTCATCTTCGCCAATCGTACCGCCATCAATAATGACCACCGAGAAATTACCGGTGATGCCCTCAATGTTTTTGGCGGCGGTGCGACGCAGCAGGCGGCGCACCAGCTGGCTTTCGTCCTCCAGGACCGGGACCACTTGAATCTGGCTGCGCGGTGCCTCAGCCAGCCCGTAACAGGGCCGGAACGTGCCCATCAAGTCAATAAGTTCCGGCTCCTGCTTGAGATCAATCACCCGGGACAGGCCGGGGTGAACTGCATCCGCATCCATCAACAGCACTCGCTCGCCGGTTGCAGCGGCGGCATGGGCGAGGCTGACGGCGGTTGCCGTCTTGCCGCAGCGCCGCTCGGCGGCGGCCACCATGATGGTCAGCGGCCCCTTGCGGTCTGGCGGCGGCGCGTCCAGCCGCAATTCGGCCCAGAGGGAATGGATAGCCTCGCTCACCTGCACGTCGGGGACGACAGCGAGGGCCGCCATTTCGGGCGCGGTTGGCCTCCCAACCGGCAACGCATTCTCCGGTTTGCGTTTCAGGCGCGCCAGCCAGCGCTGCCAGTTGGCCAGCCGTTCTACCGGGGCTTCCGGCACCGGTAGATCCAGTGGAACCGGCGGCGAGCGGCCCTGTTCGAGATATTCGCGGAAAAACGCATGTCCGGTGCCCATGAACAAACCGCTGGCCAGCGCCAGCACCATGACCAGGGTTGACTTCGGGGCCGAAGGAAATTGGGGAGCAGTCGCAGGCGCGATGACGCGGGCCGACG
>JAYVYA010000142.1:0-2250 GCA_043784745.1 Hyphomicrobiales bacterium | reverse complement strand
TCGCCTGCCAGCACGCGGGCATTGCGGCGGCCGCCGAACGCCAGGTGCAGTCGACGGCAACACCTGGCAGTCAGCGACCGCCTTTACAGCAAATCCGGTCGCCGCGTGCGCGTCAGCGCTTCGGCCTGTGCCCGCCGCCATCTGGCGATTCGGCCATGGTCGCCGGACAGTAAAATCTCCGGGATCGCCTGGCCCTCCCACTCGCGCGGACGGGTAAATTGCGGATATTCCAGCAGACCATTCTCAAAACTCTCGGATGTGCCAGATTGCCCGCTGCCCATTACCCCCGGCAGCAGCCGCACGCAGGCATCCATCAACACCAGTGCCGCGATTTCACCGCCCGACAGCACGTAGTCGCCGATCGACACCTCCTCCAGACGCCGCCCGGCAATCACCCGCTCGTCCACCCCCTCAAACCGCCCGCAGACCAGCGCCACCCCCGGCCCGGCCGAAAGCTGGCGCACCCGCGCCTGCGTCAACGGGGCACCGCGCGGGCTCATCAGCAGGCGCGGGCGCGGATCATCGGCTGCCAGCGCCGCATCGAGGCTGGCAGCCAGCACATCGGCGCGGATGACCATGCCCGGCCCGCCGCCTGCCGGGGTATCATCCACCGCGCGGTGGCGGCCAAGGCCATGGTCCCTGATGTCATGCGCTTCCAGCGCCCAGATGCCGCGCGCCATCGCATCGCCGGACAAGGACGTGCCCAGCGGCCCCGGAAACATGCCCGGAAACAGCGTGAAAATGCTGGCGCGCCACATCAGGGCTTGAACATCGGATGGCGCACTTCATCGCCCGGCTTGACGCCGATCTGCCGGGCTTGGCCGGCATTGACTTCCAGCACCGCAAATACCGGCCCGTCCGAGGCGATGATGGCTTCCGAAAGCGGCTCGGCATTTTCCGCCACATTGACGACTTTGCCGCTGCGGGAAATGAACACCATGTCGAGGGGCAAAAACGTGTTCTTCATCCACATCATCACCGGCTGCTCGGTCTTGAAATCAAACAGCATCCCCCGGTCCTTTGGCAGGTTTTTGCGAAACATCAGCCCCTTCTCCCGCCCCGCATCGGTGCGCATCACCTCGACATTGAAGTGATGCGGGCCGGTGGCGGTGACAACGACGAGACCCTCGGTGCCCTCCTGCGCGCGGGCGGGGGCGAGGGCCAGCAGGGCGGCGAGGCCGAGGGCGAGAGCGGCGGGTTTGGGGAAGGGTCTTTTAGAAAATGCCAGCAAAGGCTTGCCTCCTGCGCTTCGGATCTGGAATATCTTACAGGGATATTTGGCGGGCGTCCAAGAGTGACGAGAATACCCTGTCGCGTTCCCGGGTTTTTGTGATAAAAAGCGCCATGACACTCTCCCTGCACCCCGCATAAGAGCGTGGCTTCAAACTCAGGTGGCGAATGACGGCTTTACTTGGGTGGAAGCGGCAGTGCAGCAATTGCTTGATGAGCGAATTGCCGAACTTGAACTGGATCGGGACGATATGGCTTGGGCCAAGCCATATGCGGACGAGATCAGAGTCGCTGTGGAGCGCGGCAAATTTGTGACGTTTGAGGATCACCCGTTTCCGGCGAGTCGGCTTGTTTAAAAACTATAAAGATTACACATATGAAGATATTCAGTAGGCTTGATATACTGTTGTCCCGTGCCAAGCCATTTTGGTTCCTGCTGGCCTATATTGCAGCTGTCCCTTTTTTTGGCCTTCTCTACACTTTTGCAATTCCGCATAGTTTTTATGCCCCCTACGCGCGTCTGGAGCCTTCAGCTATATCGGATCGCCTAGCGCTGGAAACCACACTTGAAACCGCCCTACAAAAGGTTTTAAAGGAACGGCAGGGTGAAGAATTCGTCGTCGATGACTGGAGACTCAATCTTGAGTCTTTGCGCGTGGATGACATCAAATCAACCGACGGCACCCAACTCTCCTTCAGAGTTCGCCTCACTGCAAATGGCGTCGGGCAATTTGAAGGCGCCAGATCATTTGGATGGTCTGTTATCGTCACAATTCAGGAGCGTGCGCAGCAGGTAATCTTTCTTGGTCAAAATAATATGACAATCTACCGTTTTCCTGATCTTGAAACTCCAAATTATGCGACGCGATTTAACGGTTCAAGCAAAAAACTATTTGATATGATATTTAGACCTTCTAAAACGTAATTACCCACCCCCTTGCTTTTCGTCCGGCAGCCTGCCTCAGGCGAGTGTCGCCCGGATGGTCTGGCAGGGGGTTGCGCCTTTGAGTCTTGCGGTAT
>JAYVYA010000141.1:0-3084 GCA_043784745.1 Hyphomicrobiales bacterium | reverse complement strand
GCGCGGGGCCGGTGGCCACCGGCCCCGCGCAAGCCAATTGCAAACACAATTGGCCCCTTGTCCAGATACAAGGAAAACACGGCTCTGTCCAAAAAGATCATGCTCTAGCGGAAGGGCCAGCACATGCGCATCATCTTCATGGGCACACCGGAGTTTTCTGTGCCCGTGCTCCACGCGATCCTCGCCGGTGGCCATGAAATTGCCGCCGTCTATACGCGCGCGCCAAAACCGGCGGGGCGCGGCCTGGAGCTGACGCCCTCGCCGGTGCATGTCGCGGCGGAGCGCCTTGGCCTTGAAGTGCGTCACCCCAAAAATTTCCGTGAGGCGGCGGAGGTTGCGGCCTTTGCCGCGCTCCAGGCCGATGTCGCCATCGTGGTGGCCTATGGTTTGATTTTGCCGCGCGCCGTGCTCGACGCGCCTGCCAAAGGCTGCCTCAACCTGCACGCTTCGCTGTTGCCGCGCTGGCGCGGGGCCGCACCGGTCCAGCGCGCCCTCATGGCGGGCGACACCGAAACCGGCGTGATGGTGATGCGGATGGAGGAAGGGCTGGACACCGGCCCGGTTGGCATGGCGGAGCGGCTGGCGATTGGCCCCAGCATGCGCGCCAACGAATTGCACGATGCGCTGAGCCGCACCGGCGCTGAACTGATGGGCCGGGCATTGGCTGCCCTGTCGGACAACAGGCTGTCATTCACACCCCAGAGCGAAGCTGGCATGACCTATGCCAGAAAAATCGGCAAGGCCGAGGCGCGGATCGACTGGCGGCTTCCGGCTTTGAGCGTGCACAACCATATTCGCGGCCTCTCGCCGTTTCCCGGCGGATTTTTTGCGGCGGATTTTGGCCGGGGGCCGGAGCGGGTGAAGGTGCTGGCGGCGGAGGTGGCACCCGGCGCGGCGGCGGCGGGCATCGTGCTGGACCCGGAAGGCCTGATCGCCTGCGGCACTGGCGCGGTGCGGCTGCTGACTTTGCAGCGCGCGGGCAAGGCGGCGATGGCGGCGGCGGATTTCTTCCGGGGCCTGCCTGTGATGCCCGGCACGCAACTGGCCAGCGGCTGATGGCGCGCTTCAAGCTTTTGATTGAATATGATGGCACCGGCTTCGTCGGCTGGCAGCGGCAGAACAATGGCAGCTCGATCCAGCAGGCGATTGAGACAGCCATTGCAGCGATTGAGGGCCAGAGCGCCACTTTGCGCGGGGCTGGCCGCACAGATGCGGGCGTGCATGCCAAAGGCCAGGTTGGCCATATTGACCTCATGAAAGACTGGCGGCCGGACCGGCTGCGCGACGCGCTCAACGCGCATTTGCTGGCGCACCGCATTGCCATTGTCGAGGCGTGGCGGGTCGCGGCGGATTTTGACGCGCGCTTTTCCGCCATCCGCCGTCATTATATCTACCGCATCCTCAACCGCCGCGCGCCGCTGGCGCTGGAGCGCGGGCAAGCTTGGCTGGTCAAGCGCACGCTCGATGCCAGCGCCATGCACGCGGCGGCGCAAGCCCTGCTGGGGCGGCATGATTTCTCGACCTTCCGCGATTCGGAATGCCAGGCTGGCAGCGCGGTGCGGACGCTGGAGCAGATGGATGTGGTGCAAACGGGCGCGCTGATCGAGGTTCGCGTCGCCGCCCGCTCCTTCCTGCACCGGCAGGTGCGCTCCATGGTCGGCTCGCTGGAACATGTTGGCTCCGGCAAATGGCGGGCGGGTGATCTGGTGGCGGCGCTGGACGCCAGGGACCGCGCCCGCTGCGGCCAGGTTGCCCCGCCAGACGGGCTGTTTCTGGTGCAAGTGGATTATAGGTAGAGGCGGTCGCTGCAATGGCGGGCCGCGGCGTTGCCAAAAATCGCCATTTCCCGCTTGCCTCTCCGGGTAAAATCGGCCATACAGCGCCTCTCAATTGGTGTGGCAGGCTTGGTTGCAGCCCCCGGGTATCAGAATTTTTGAAGCTGGAACAATGTCATGAAAGTCCGTAACTCCCTGAAATCGCTGCGTCTGCGCCACCGCGACAACCAGCTTGTGCGCCGCAAGGGCCGTGTCTACATCATCAACAAGACCCAGAAGCGCTACAAGGCCCGCCAAGGCTGACGCGCATTTGCGAATTGACTTCTGCGCCCGGCACCATAGATTTTGGTGCATGAGCCAGCAACAATCGAAAAAACCTCCCCTTCGCTCCGCCCCCCACCCGGCAAGCCCTTGGCTCGCCGGGCTTTTGTTTGCGGCGGCGCTAGCAAGTCCGGCTGGCGCGCAGGGCAAAGCCTCGCCCCCGCCCCCCGCTGCCGCGCTGACGCCGCAGGCCAGTCTGGAAAATCTGTTCAGCCGCCTGGCGCAAGCCAAATCACCGGACGAGGCGCAGACCATCACCAGCACCATTGAGCGGCTGTGGCTGCGTTCGGGCTCGGACACGGCAGATTTGCTGATGAACCGCGCGGTGGGCGCGGTCAACAAGCAGGATTATTCTTCCGCCACCAAAGTGCTCGACAAACTGGTGGAGCTGGAACCCGGCTGGGCCGAAGGCTGGAACAAGCGCGCCACCGTCCGCTACCTTGAAAATAACGATGACGGCTCAGTCAGCGACATCTCGCATGTGCTGGCACTGGAGCCACGCCATTTTGGCGCCCTTGCCGGTTTGGGTTTCATCCTGATGCGCAATGGCAATGACAAGCGCGCCCTGCAAGTGTTCCGCCGTGTGCTGGAGGTAAACCCGCAACTCGAAAACATCCGGAAAATTGTCGACAGGATGATCCCGGAGGTTGAAGGGCGCGAATTGTGAGCGCGGCTGAAACCGCCGCGCCGCGCGCGCCGTAACACCTTGAACACGAACCGTCAGGTTCGCCTTTGAAGCATCCAGCAGCGGGGCGATTCAGGCGAACCAGGAGGTTCGCGGTCCAATCCTCCCGGAATTTCCCATGCCTTCCATTCCCCTCATGCTGGCCATTGCCATACCCGCCGCGCTGTTTGGCTTCACCGCCTGGCAAAGTGCCCGCATTTCCGCGCAATTCCCGCCGCAGGGCGAGTTTGTCGCGCTCGCTGGCGGGCGCATTCATCTAACGCAGCGCCAGGCGCAGGGCCATCCGCGCGGCACGATTGTGCT
>JAYVYA010000140.1:0-3571 GCA_043784745.1 Hyphomicrobiales bacterium | reverse complement strand
TCGCCCGCGCGCGGGTGGTGCAGATCCAGCCCCGCCACCCCGGCCAGCGCTGCCAGCAGCCGGTCCCGCGCCGCATGGCTTGCAGAAAGATGGGCGGGAAAGCGGGCCAGGGCACGCGCTGCCACGCCCTTGCGCCAGCCGCTGACCGGATGCAGCGGAATGTCATCGTCAAAATAATCGCCGATGGCGCGGACAGTGTCGCCCCGGCGCAGCCAGAAATTCTTGGACGTGCCATAGACCAGCCAGAGGCCGGTGCGGTTGTAGAGGAAGTGGAACACCGCAAATTCAAGGCAGCGGTAGCATTCCTTGCCGGGCGCAGGCTGGCTGAGACGCTGGCCGGTCTGGCGCAATGCTGCGCGCATCCCCGCCTCCCGCGCCACCAGCGCCCCGCCTTCATAGGTGGTGAAGCCTTTGCCCAGCGCGAAGCTGAAGAAGCCAATGTCTCCCGCCAGCCCCGCCGCGCGGCCTTGCTGGCGCGCGCCAAACGCCTGCGCGGCATCTTCAATAATCGCCACGTCTGGCGGTACTATCGCGCGCAGCCGCGCCACATCCGTCAGCCAGCCGCCCAGATGCGTGGCGATAACGCACAGCGTGTCGGGCGACAGCAGGCTGGCCAGATGCGCCTCGTCCAGATCAAAGCTGTCAGGCGCAAGGTCGCAGGCCAGCACTTTCAGCCCGGCTTTGGCGGCTGCCAGCACCACCAGCGGGCAGGTGAAGGCGGCCACGATAACACTGCGGCGGCGGGACTGGCTTTTCAGCGTCTCCAGCGCAATGACGAGGCAGGCCGTGCCAGAGCATTCCACTTGCGGATCGCGATAGTCCAGCAGCTGGCCAAGGCCCGCTTCCAGTACGCCCGGTTCGCTGCGCCCGAACAGATCGGCAAGGCGCGGTGGCTGGCCGGCGGTGGGCGGCAGTTCGCGCAGCATCAGGAATGGCCTTCCTCAGTCTCGGTCGCTGCCAGCACCAGCACGCCCGCGACGATGGCAAGGCAGCCTGCGCCTTGCAGCCAGGTCAGGCTCTCGCCCAGAAACAGGATGGAAGCGAGGATCACCAGCACAATTTCGAGGTGCGAGGCGGCAAAGGCCGGGCCTATTGGCGCGGATTTGATCAGCGTCATATAGACACCGAAGGCACCAAGATAACCAACCAGCACCGCAATCGCCCACGGCTGGGAGAGGGTGGCCAGCACCCACGCAAGACTGAACTGCGCCTCGCCCGCATGGGCGGCAGAAAGCTTGAAGCCGATTTGCGCCAGCGTATCCAGCGCCAGCAGGGCGATAAAGCCGAGGATAATGGAGCGTTTCATGCGCCGCCCCATCCGGCAAGGCCAACGCCGATGGCCACAAGGCCAATGCCGCAAAACCGGGCGGGCGTGATCTTCTCGGCAAACAGCAGCCGCCCGCCAATCATCACGCCGATGATATTGATGGAGCCGATCAGCACCGCTTGCGACAGCGGCACATAGGAGAGCAGCGCCATCCACAGCCAGGATTCGGCGACGAAGCAGGCAATGCCAATCCACATCATCGGCCCCCGCGCCATCGCCTTCCAGTGGGCGAGGCCCTCCAGATCACCGGTGCGGTTGGCGGCGGCCTTGAACGAGAGATGGCCGAGGGTATCGACGCCGAGGTTGGTGACCCAGAGCAGGGTGGCGAGGGGGGTCATGGCAAGAGCCGTCGTGACTCTTGCCAGACGGCCCTCACCCCGGCCCTCTCCCGTGAAGGACGGGCGCGGGGGCGCGCCGCATGGCTGCGGCCTGTGCTGGAACCCTTCACCGGCCCGTCCCCTTCGTCTTCATCATCTTCAAGTCCGGGTCCATCTCGTCATAGGCGATAAACCTTGCCAGCACTCTGAGCACCCGGTCCAGCACAAAATTCCGGTGGCGGAACCAGACATGGCTGGGCACGAGGCGGCTGCCGAGGCGCAGTTTGGCGGCATAGGCCGTCTGCCCTGTTTGCAGCAGCGGGATGTTTTCGGCAAGGCACAGCCGCACATTGGCCATCCAGCTGATGAAATACAGATCATGCTTGCGGGCGATTTCCCGCCGCATCCCCCAGAATTTGTCAATCAGGCGGTGATCGTCGCGGAACATCAGGTTGAAAGCGGCGAGCTGGTCTTCGGCATAATACAGCATCAGGAAAGCGCGCGGTCCCAACGCCCGCATGATGCGGCCAAAATAGCCCGGCGGCAAATCCTCAAACTCGCCATAATCCACCGCGCTGCCTTCGCGGGTCGCAGCATGCAGCGCTTCAATCTCGCCCTCAATCCCCTCGATAGAATCGCGCCGCTCGATCCGTACCGCGCCGGACTTCTTAAGCTTTCGCCGCAAATCCTTGCGCATGGCCGGGGAGAGTCGCGCAAAATAACCCTCCTCGCCGCCCTCGCCCAAATCCAGCACCGCTACGGGCAGGCTGTTGACATGGGTGAAACCACCGGATTTCAGGATGCTGGCCAGCACAACTTCATCCGCTTCGGCCAGGTCCTTGACGCCAATCATCCCGATTTTGCGCGCCGTCGCTTCCGCCGCCAGTGCCGCCAGCATCGCCTGAAGCGCCGCCCGCCGCCCGGCTTCATCCAGCTCCGGCGCAAACCCAATGTGGCAGCGCTCGCCAATGGGGGAGCCGAGGCCGATCAGTGAAAGCCGCAACGCCCGCGGAAACACCCGCGCCAACGCCTCCGCCGCCCGCTGCATGCCGCCCTGCAAGGCAGTGGTGAGGTTGTAATCGAGCCGGAAGACGGGGCAAAGCGCGAGGAGGTCCGGGCCGTAAACCGCCACAGCTGAAAGCTTGAACCCCGCCGGTGGTACCGCCTCGCAGGCGGCATAACAGGCGTGGCCCTCCGCCTCGCCGGGGAGGCAGGCTTCCCAGTCAGCAGGATCAATCTGCGCCACAGGCAGGAGGCGGGCGGAAAGCATCAGGCGGACGGGATGCGGGCAACGCTGAGGCGGCTGGCGTTGCGCATTTTTTGCGCATGCTCGACCGCCCAGGCGACATAGGCCACGGCGCGCTCGATCAAAATGTCGCGCTGCCGGTCAAGCGTGACAATGTGGTAGCTGTCATCGAGCACCAAAGTCTCCACCAGCCCGCCCAGCCGCGATTGCAGCACGAACGTGTTGCGTTTCAGGCTGGAAATATCATCTTCGCGCGCATGGGCAATGAAGGCGGGAGTCTTGATCTGCGGCAGCGCCGCCTTGACCCGCCGGATCAGGTGCCAGAACTGCTTGACCGATTGCGAGGGCGTACCATCGGCCCCGCCTTCGGCGCTATTGCCGCTGCGCATGGCGCGCAGCACAATGTTGCGCACCCGCTCATCCTTGAGGCCATAGGGAAAGCTCTCGACAAACTGCCAGCGCGTGCCAACCGGCGTATCAATCAGCACATCCAGCAGGAAGGAATACCACGGGATCGCCCAGCCATCATGCCGCAAGGTGGGTGCAAACAGCAGCAGGCCCTGGACTTTGGCGGGGTTGGCATGGGCGAGGTTGAGCGCCATCAGCGAACCCATCGACAGCCCGCCCGCCAGCACGATATCGCACTCGCCGGTCAGCCGCGCGAGACCCGTTTCGACGGAA
>JAYVYA010000139.1:0-4729 GCA_043784745.1 Hyphomicrobiales bacterium | reverse complement strand
CTCATTGAAATACTGTAGCATTGCCCGACCTTGCGAAACCAGCCATGGAAGCCGGTGCTGAACCCCGATGAGTCCTGATGCTGTCCAACCATTACCCGGTGACATGGGCCAATTCGCAGATGATCCCGGCGATCGTCGCGCTGGTGATTGTGGCGGGCGCGCTGATCCGGCATTTCTACAACGTGCGCCATACCGACCATGGCAAATCGCCATGGTGGACCTGGCTGGTGGCGATTTTCGCCCTGTGGACCGCCTTCTGGCTGGCCATGACCGCCTCCCCCGGCGGACGCACCCGGCTGGGGCTGGCACCTTTGCCCGAGCGCCCGGCGGTTTTGCTCGCCGGGCTGAAACTGCCGCCCGCACACGTCAGCGATATCATCACAGGCCGCTGCGCCATGTGCCATGCGACCGACCCGGCCTATCCCGGCCTGCAAATCGCCCCCAAGGGCGTGCTGCTCGACACGCCAGAAAATATCGCCCGGCAGGCCGAAGCCATCCGGCGGCAAGCCGTGCTGACCCATGCCATGCCGCCCGCCAATTTTAGCGGCATTACGCTGGAGGAGCGCGGCGCGCTGGCGGCATGGCTGGGGCCAAATTGAGCCGGACGCCAAACCATTTGACATCCGGCCAAAGCTTTGATCCGATAGGTTTTGCCCCGTAAGGAGCCTGGAATGACTGGTGCAATATCCGCTGCCCGCCTCCCGCGCGAAGTCATCGCGCAAAACTTCGCGGATTTGCATCCCCCCCTGCATCCCAACGCGGCGCGCGTTGCCTCCGAGCGCTGCCTGTTCTGCCATGATGCGCCTTGCGTGGCGGCGTGCCCGACCGGCATCGACATTCCACTGTTCATCCGGCAGATTTCCACGGGCATGGCGCTGAATGCCGCCACAACCATTCTCGAGTCCAACATTATGGGCGGCATGTGCGCCCGCGTCTGCCCCACCGAAACGTTGTGCGAGGCAGCCTGCGTCAGGATGGAGAGCGAGGGCAAGCCCGTGGAAATCGGCCAGCTGCAGCGCTTTGCCACCGACGCACTGATGGCAGATGGGCGCCAGATTTTTTCCCGCGCGGCACCCACGGGCCGCAAGGTGGCGGTGGTGGGCGCAGGCCCGGCTGGCCTCGCCTGTGCCCACGCCCTCGCCCGCCTTGGCCATGACGTCACGATTTTCGAGGGGCAGGAAAAATCCGGCGGCCTGAACGAGTTCGGCATTGCCGCCTACAAGACGGTCAATGATTTTGCCGCCCGCGAGGCAGCATGGATCATCGGCATTGGCGGCATCCATGTCAGGCATGGCCAGCGGCTCGGCCGCCAGGTGCATCTGGCGGACCTGCGCCGCGACTATGAGGCGGTGTTTCTCGGTATGGGCCTTGGCGGCAATAATGGGCTGGGCATCGACACCTCAGGCATTGCAGGTGTGGCGGAAGCGGTGCATTTCATCGCCGCGCTGCGGCAGGCCCCGGACAAGACTACGCTGCCCCTTGGCCGGCGCATCATCGTCATCGGCGGCGGCATGACGGCGATTGACATGGCAATGCAGGGCCGACGGCTGGGGGCCGAAGAGGTGACCATCGCCTACCGTCGCGGGCAGGCGGAGATGAAAGCCAGCCGGCTCGAACAGGAACTGGCGCAGACCGATGGCGTCGTGATCCGGCATTGGCTAACACCCAAAGCGCTCCATGCCGGGCCGGATGGCGCCTTGCAGGCGGTGGCGTTTGCGAGTGCGGCAGGTGAAACTGTCACCCTGCCCTGCGACCAGCTTTTTCTCGCCATCGGCCAGACGCTGGTGCCGGGCGAATTGGGCGAGGGCACGCTGGCGCTGCAGCAGGGCCGCATCCGGGTCGATGTTGCGCGTAAAACCTCGCTGGAAAAAGTCTGGGCGGGCGGCGACTGCATCGCTGGCGGCCAGGATTTGACGGTGAGCGCGGTGGAGGATGGCAAGCAGGCGGCAAGGGCGATTGACATGCACCTCCGGAACGCGGACATCCCGCCCGCCCGTGCCGCCACCCGATGATCCCGTTTCCATTACACAATATCCAGTTAAACGAGGCGACCGCGACGGTCGCGGTCCGGAGGGAGAGACATGGCTGATCTTCGCGTCAATTTCGCTGGCATCAAGGTGCCCAACCCGTTCTGGCTCGCCTCCGCCCCGCCCACCGACAAGGAATGGAATGTCGTCCGCGCCTTCAGGGCGGGCTGGGGCGGCGTGGTGTGGAAGACGCTGGGCGAGGCAGGCCCGCCCGTCGTCAATGTCAGCGGCCCGCGCTATGGCGCGCTGCACGGGCCGGACCGGCGGGTGATTGGCTTCAACAATATCGAGCTGATTACCGACCGCCCGCTCGAAATTAACCTGCGCGAGATCACCCAGGTCAAGCGCGACTGGCCGGACCGGGCGATGATCGTCTCGCTGATGGTGCCGTGCGACGAGCCAAGCTGGAAGGCCATTCTCGCCCGCGTGGAAGAGACGAACTGCGACGCGGTGGAGCTGAATTTCGGCTGCCCGCACGGCATGTCCGAGCGCGGCATGGGGTCGGCCGTCGGCCAGGTGCCCGAGTATATCGAGATGGTGACGCGCTGGTGCAAAATCCACACGCGCATGCCGGTGCTGGTGAAACTGACGCCCAATGTCACCCATATTCTTGGCCCGGCAGAAGCGGCCCAGCGCGGCGGGGCGGATGGCATTTCACTGATCAACACCGTCAATTCGGTTATGGGAGTAGATTTGGATACGATGTCCCCCGTGCCAATGATTGATGGCATGGGCACCCATGGCGGCTATTGCGGGCGGGCGGTGAAGCCGATCGCCCTGCATATGGTCGGCGAAATTGCGCGCGGGGCCAAGACGCAGGGCATGGCCATCTCCGGCATTGGCGGGATTGAAACGTGGCGCGATGCGGCAGAATTCATGGCGCTGGGGGCTGGCACCGTGCAGGTCTGCACCGCCGCCATGCTTTACGGATTCAAGATTGTCGAGGAGATGAAAACCGGTCTGTCGGCGTTTCTGGACGAGCGCGGGCTTGCCCTGTCTGACCTCACAGGCCGTGCGGTGCCAAAGCTGACGGACTGGCAGCATTTGCATATTGATTATGCGGTGAAGGCTTTGATCGACCAGGAACTCTGCATCAAGTGCGGGCGCTGCCACATTGCCTGCGAGGACACTTCGCATCAGGCGATCACGCAATCGCTCAACGGCGTCAGGCATTTCGAGGTCATCGAGACCGAATGCGTCGGCTGCAACCTCTGCGCCTCCGTCTGCCCGGTAGAGGCCTGCATTTCCATGGTGCCGATGCAGGCGGGAGCCGTGGACCCGCGCACCGGGCTGGTGGTGGGCGGCGGGCGCACATGGAAGGAGCACCCCAACAATCCGGGAGCGGTCGGGGCTGTGGCACATGAGCCGGTAGCGAAGCCGAGGTCGGTGCGGGCGGGGGAATATGTGATGGAGCCGGGGGAATGACTTGGCACTTCGTTGATGCACTGGAATTTACCATGAAATCGGCACAGGGCCTGCGCGAGAAACGCACTGACGCTCGCCAGGGTCTGCACATCTTTAATCTTCACGGATCGGCAGGGGGATTCTAGTGGTAGTCACGGATATACCTAAAGATATCACCTTACAGCCGGATGACGTCCATTATGTGGGGTCCGCCGACAGCGACACGCTGTATCGCCAGCGAATTATCGACGCTCTCGGCAAGATGCCGATTTTGATTGAGGCCGTCCGGAAAATGGCTCCCGGCGAGATGTTTCGCGTCGTGATGAACCCGGAGCATGCTTATTTATTCAGGCAAGCTATAGACGGAGCATATAAGCCATTCCTCCACAACGGAAAAAAATTCGTTGAGAACGTCGATCTTTTCCGTATTCCATCGGACTACGTTGGAGGCATTCTTAATATTGTGCTGATGGTGAATTTGGCTTCGATAGCTGCGAGATTGGGCGCCATCGAAGTAGGCGTCCGAAACATCGCGCGCCTGATCGCTGATACGCAGAGGGGGAAAGTAAAAGGAGCGCTCAACGCGCTTGCTCTGGCCAGATTGTTTTCCGACCCGACCGAGCGTCGCGTCGAGACAATCTCAGCGGCACAACATCTTGTAATTGAGCTTGGCGCACTTATCGGGCAGCTCCGCTCTCACATCAACGCAATGCCCAATGAAGCGACGGGCTGGTTCGACGGTTTCTGGAACAGGGGTTTCAAAGATGCCGAAATCGCCCACGAGAAAGTGAAGGACGATGTGGTCTTGTTGATTGACGGTATCCACGACTTGCTGTTCACTTATCACGATCTTAAAGAAACTGATGTTGCGAAAAATGCATTGTCGCGCATAGTTGAAGGAGTAAAACAAGCAGGCTTGAACGACGCCATCCGGAAAGCTCGACTCCTTCCGGTTTTGTCCAAGACGCAAGTTCCGGAAGCTTATTTGGAGTCATTCGTTGAGGTTTTGAACTACATGGACAGCAAATTTATTCGGATAAATCAAGAGTCCGAGGCATTTATTGCAGTCGATGTAAAGCGGGAAGAACTTGTGAAATGAGCGAAGATACCAAAAAGTGTGGATGCACCAGAAAATTGTGGCTTGGCGAAGAATACTGCTCTAGCTGTGTGCGTGCCAATTATCACGCGAAGATATCGGAGGCTTTGGAAGTCACGTTCATGTTAGTAGGACCGATTGCCTTGTCAATATTAACAGAATTATTGACAGGTGGAAAAGGCAAGCCCAAAACTTAACTCTC
>JAYVYA010000138.1:0-2490 GCA_043784745.1 Hyphomicrobiales bacterium | reverse complement strand
GCTTAATAAAATAAATTGTTCCAGGCCGGGAATAAATCGCCGGCTGCATGAGTCTTATCTTTGAACGGCATTTTGTCGAACCGGGGATATAAACAATGGCGCATGATCACGAGACCAATCACGACCGCAGGCATGCCCTTGAGTGCATGATCTGGGCAGGAACAGGGGTATTGTGGACCCTGGCCGGAGGAGTGCCAAAATCCAACCTGATAGGCAGCGCTCAGGCCGCTGAAACCGGTTTCAGCTTTCTGCAGATTTCTGACAGCCATATCGGCTTTGACAAACCGGCAAATCCCAATGCGCTGGGTACGTTAAATGAAGCCATCGATAAAGTGATTGCGTTGCCGAACAAACCGGCGTTCATGATTCATACCGGCGACATTACCCATCTTGCCAAGGCTCAACAGTTCGATGATGCGGCTCAGGTTATCGGGCGTGCCAGACTCGACACGCACTATGCGCCGGGCGAACATGACATTCTTGATGATGCCTCCAACAAAGCCTATCTTGAGCGGTTCGGCAAAGGGGCAGGTGGCGGGTGGTATTCATTCGATCAGGCTGGCGTGCATTTCATATCGCTGGTCAACGTCATTGATCTTAAAACCAATGGCCTTGGCTACCTTGGACCCGATCAGCTCGCCTGGCTGGCAGCTGACCTTCAGGCCAGAACCGCCTCCACTCCAATAGTTGTATTCGCCCATATCCCGCTTTGGTCGATAGCGCCGGAATGGGGCTGGGGAACGCAAGATGCCTCACAAGCTCTAACGCTGCTGGCAAGGTTTGGCTCTGTTACGGTGCTTAACGGCCATATTCACCAGTTGATGCAAAAAGTCGAAGGGTCTGTGACGTTTCATACCGCCCGTTCCACCGCATTTCCGCAGCCAGCTCCTGGAACGGCTCCCGCTCCAGGGCCAAAACTGGTGCCACCCGGCGAATTGCGCGGCCTACTTGGAATTACACAGGTCACCTATGCGACCACGGCAACTTCCCTAGCCATTACAGATTCTTCGCTGGCCTGATCCCTGCAACAGAGCTTGGTTCGGTGAAGGACAAAGCTGCCTATAATTTCCAAAAGGGAGCGAGAAAATGAAAATGTTTCATGCAATGCATTCTACGGTAATATTGTTGGCGGCAGTTTTCATGCCTGCCACGGCTATTGCCGCAGGAGACGCTGACGCCGGCGAAAAGCTTTATCAGGGCTGTCAGGATTGTCATTCGATCGAAAAAAACGACGTGGGGCCGCGCCATAAAAACGTGTTTGGCCGCAAGGCGGGTTCTCTTACCGATTATGAATATTCCAGCGGGCTTAAGAACTCGAACTTCACATGGGACGAGGTCACATTGGATAAATGGCTGACCGATCCGCAATCATTCGTGCCCGGGGCAAAAATGTTCTATCATCTGGAGAACCCCAAAGATCGCGCCGATGTGATCCAGTTTTTAAAAGAACGTGCGCATTAAAAAATGGTTTTTTATAAGGTAAGCTCGAACAAAGCCGCATGTGAACACTGATCAGAAAAACAGATTATTCAGAGAATTAGTCTTGCCGCATCTTGACGACGCCTATCGCCTTGCCCGCTGGCTTACCGGAAGCAGGTCGGATGCGGAAGACGTCGTCCAGGAAGCGTGCATGCGGGCTTTGGCCGCTCTTGATACCGCAGGGATGGAGCGCCCACGCCCTTGGATGCTCACAATCGTTCGCAATACCGCGCTGACCTGGCTGGGCAAGAACCGTCCTAGCATAATGCTGTTTACCGGTGACGAACATCTATTTGAGGTGGCAGCGATCAATCTTGCAAATATGACTTTGGATGCTGAGCAGAACATGATCGTTGAAGCAGATTATATCCGGTTTGAAACCGCAATTGCCCAATTACCCTATTTGTTTCGAGAGACCCTTATCATGCGTGATATCAATGGCTTGTCCTACCGCGAAATTTCCGAAGCGCTCGACGTACCCATTGGCACCGTGATGTCACGGCTGGCACGCGCGCGCAATATACTTATGACCACTTTGCGGACGGTAGAACAATGACGGCGTCAGACACCAATTTGTCTTTGTTGCTTCATGCCGCCCTTGACGGTGAACTTGACGCCGCAGGCATGATCGACGTTGAAAACCGCATGGCAGCGGAGCCGGAACTTACGGCGCAGTACGCCCGCCTGCGGGTTTTGCGCAATGAAATTTCTTCCCGGTTTTCCACAGAAAAAGCCCCGCCTGGTCTGCGCATGCGCATCGAAGCTTTATCCCCGGTGGTGTCAATTCCAGCCGCATTGCCACGCCGGACCAGATTTCAAGCCTGGCCGTTGCGCCAGATTGCTGCCTCTCTCTTGATCGGATTTGCCTTTGGCACATTGAGCATTGCACTCTTCGCGCCTCAGGCATCCGACGTTTTAGAGCAGACGATGATTGATGGCTACGTACGGGGCCGCATATCCGGGCAATATGTCGACGTTGCAACGTCTGACCGGCATAATGTCAAACCCTGG
>JAYVYA010000137.1:0-2585 GCA_043784745.1 Hyphomicrobiales bacterium | reverse complement strand
GATCAGCGGCATCCGCCCGCCTGCCGCTTCCAGCACCACATAGGGCAGCGATTCGGCCCGGCTGGGCACCACCATGGTTCTGGCGCGCTGAAAAGCCTTGCGCGCCGGCATGGCACCGGCAAAGGTCACGCGGCCCGACAATCCGCGCGCGACCACCTGCTCGATCAGATGGTCGCGGTCCGGGCCCGTTCCGGCCAGCACGGCGCGCGGCAACAAATCGCTGCGCTGCTCCACCTCGGCCAGCGCGTCGATAAAGGTGTCAATGCCTTTGGCGGCGCGCAATTCGCCGATGTAAAGAAAATCCGCCGCATCGGGATCGGGCATGACAGGCACGAACTCGGAGGAATCAATGCCGTTCCACACCACCCGCGTCAGCCCGCCCGGTGCGCCCGCATAGGCAGAGAATCGGTCGGCGATGAAGGCGCTCTCAAACAGGAAAATATCCGTGCCGCGTTTCAGCAGACGCTCCACCGCCATGTAGAGCTTGTGGCGGGCGGTGCCTGGCTTGTAATTGAAGCTGCCGCCATGCGGCGTGTAGGCCCGCACCGGGCGCGAAGACCACAGGCCCGGCAGGCGCGCATACAATCCGCCCTTGGAGCCATGGCCGTGCACGATATCGGGTTGCGTCTGGCGGGTTCGCGCCAGCACATGGCGAATGGCCCAGAGGTCACTTGCGCCCGGATTGCGCTGCATGGGGATGCGGGTAACACCGAGTTTCAGCGCCGGGGCAAGCTCAAGCAACATCCGGTCAGCCACTTCGCCGCCTGTGGTGGAATCACAGACTATGCCGACGCTGTGGCCCGCCGCGGCCTGTCCGCGCGTCAGATCGACGACATGCCGGAACAGGCCGCCCAGCGGTGCGCGGAACACATGCAGTATCCGCAAGCCGCTGCCTGCAGGGGGCGAGATTGAGAGTGCAGCCCGGTCCAGCACGGCCAAATTCCCTTTCAGGCGGTTAGAAAAACCGTTCCCGGATCGTAATCGTGTCACCCGGCCGCACCGGCTGGCTCAGCGGCACCTGGCCGGTCAGGCTGCGTCCCTCGACCACCCGCGTCAAACTGGCCCCGTTCTGCGCCGCACGCGGCGAGAATCCGCCCGCCACAGCCACGGCGTTCTGTACCGTCATGCCGTTAATGAAGGGATATTGCCCGGCCACCGTGACCTCGCCGAGCACAAAGAATGGCCGGAAGGCTTCGACCTCGACCGACACTTTCGGCTCGCGCAGGAAACCGTTGCGCAACTTGCTCTCGATGGCATGCTCCAGCCCGCGGGTCGACTGGCCGTTGGCCTGCACCGTGCCAATCAAGGGCATCGAAATCTGGCCCGCACCATCAACGGAATAGGAATTGGACAGGGCATCCTGCCCAAACACCAGCACTCGCAGCCTGTCACCGCTGCCCAGCGTGTAAGGTTCGCTGGCCTCGGGATCGAACAGGGCCGACTGGTAGCTGTGCCGGGCGCAGGCCGAGAGCATGCTCACGGACAAGGCCAGCGCTGCAATAAGGGGAAATCGACGCATGGTTCCTGCCGGACTGAAATGGACATGCCGCATTTTTCATGGCGGCCACTAACCCCATTTCTATGCGGACGTAGTTAATAATTCCCTGTGCGAACCTGAAGCGGGTGTAATTTCATTGCGCCTGGCCTTGCAAGCCCGGCTTGCCGGCAAAGTTAACCCGGCCTCAACCATGACAGGGTTAACTGGCACTCAACTATGTGAGTCTGGAGCAGGCAATGGGCGAGAATCTGGCAGGGGCCATGCACGGGCAAGCGGGCAGCGGATCGCTGGAGCTTGCCGGTATCAGCCATGCCCTGGCACGCCGCAAGGTCTGGATCATCGGCACCACCCTGGCCTGCCTGCTGGCCAGCACCGCTTTCGTCTCACTGGTCAAGTCGCGCTATACCGCCGAAGCCAAGGTGCTGATTGAAAATCAGGAAGGCTATTTCACCCGCCCTGAAAAAGCCGGGGTGAGTGACCCCTCAACCGGTCCGGACCCCGAAGCCGTGCTGAGCCAGGTGCAGCTGATGCAGTCGCGTGACCTTGCGCGCAATGTCATCAGGGAACTGGGGCTGGTCGGCAACAAGGAGTTTGATCCCCAAGCCGAAGGTGGCAGCTTTATCAGCCGCTTGCTGGAACTGGCGGGCCTGAAGCGCAGTGTCACTGACCGGACGCCGGAAGACCGGGTGCTGGAAACCTATTTTCTCGACCTGTCAGCCTTTCCTGTGCCAAAATCGCGGGTGGTGTCGATTGAATTCACCAGCAATGACCCGGACATGTCGGCCCGCGCCGCCAACACCATTGCCGATCAATATATCAATGTGCAGTCCAAAACCAAACGTGACACGGCAAGGCAGGTGTCGGCCTCGCTGGAGACGCTGATTTCCTCGATCAAACTGCAGCTGGCGGAAGCCGAAGCCAAGGCGGAAAAATTCCGCCTGCAATCGGGCCTGCTGGTGGGAGCCAATAATCTTACCATCACCGCCCAGCAGCTGGGCGACATCAATGCCCAGCTAACCTCCGCACGCTCCGCGCAGGCGGAGACGCAGGCCAAGGCCCGGCTGATCCGCGACATGCTCAAGCAGGG
>JAYVYA010000136.1:0-6636 GCA_043784745.1 Hyphomicrobiales bacterium | reverse complement strand
CCATTGGGCAGCAGCGCGATGATCTGCATCAGCTTGGCCGACGCGCGTTGCGACATCACGCGCCCGACGCGGGTTTCAATCCGTTTCGTCTCGATACGCAGACCCGGATCAGCGGTTCGGAACTCATGGCTGAGGTCGGTGGCCAGCGTATTTACCGCGCGCATGATGGCGTCGGCCTGATCGGGCTGGACCCAGAGTATTGCCTTGCTTTCGGCTGGAATGACGTTGTTCTGCACCCCGCCGGAGACCGACGCAATCCGCACGTCGCCAGCCTGCGCCGCCCTCTGGAGCAAACGGCCGAGCAGAACGATCGAATTGGCGCGCTCAAAATGGATATCGAACTCGCAATGCCCGCCCAGCAAGCCGCGGATGTCCACCAGCAGTGCGGTCCGGCCCGGCCCGGCGGGTTCCCATCCGGCGGCGATGTCGATGCGGCAGGACACGTCACCGGAGCAGCCGGCCAGCAGCTGCTTTTCATCAATCCAGTTGAAGTCGATCATCCGTTTTCCGGACAGCAGCTTCAGATCGACGCCGTCACCGCCAACCTTGCCCATTTCTTCCATGGCGGTCATCACGCATTCCAGCGGCGGGTGCGGAATGTCCCTGGAATCGAGCAGCGTCAGCATGTAGGCGATGCCAAGGCCGTTGTCGGCACCCAGCGTCGTGCCTTCCGCCCGGATGCGGTTGCCGTCGACCTTGAGGGTCACACCCTGTGTGGCGAAATCGTGGGTGACGCCCTCATCGACCTTGCACACCATATCCAGGTGGCCATGCAGAATAACCGTTGGTGCCTTCTCATACCCCGGCGTGCCGGGCTTCTTGACGATGATGTTCTGAAGCTTGTCGCGGTGGAATTCGAGGCCGCGCTTTTTGGCGAAATCGGCAACATAATCCGTTGCTTGCTCCTCACAGCGTGAGCAGCGATGCTTGCTGCTCAGCGCTTCAAAAAACTGCATGACTTCCCGAGGCTCAATATGTGCGAGGACCCCCATGGCTTTCTCCCGGTAATTTTGATGTCTAGTTTTGAATAAAATCCGGAGACGCGCCCAGTCTGTCGGCCCGGCCCATACGGGAAGGCATGCTGCTGTGTCCGCTTCGATACATTAGGGTGAGGCAGCCTCTGCGGCTTGCCCGGAATGGGGTCGCGGTGGACCATTCTGCCAACCCGCTCGCCGTAATGGCAGGTGCATGGCAGGCGCAGCCGCACTGATGGTCATAATCCGCCATTCACACCTCCCGTTTGCCCGGCCATTCTGATACGAATGATTGCGCTTTGAGTTTTTGTAGCAATCGTTCCGGCGCGACGCAAGAGAAAAAATTCAATACGAGAATTTTTGTGTCAGGTATGAGGGGTGTGCGCACATCATATTTGTCCCAAGCAGAATCGTGCCGGCATCGGTCTGTCCAAAACACGATTTTTTTCAATATTGAAGGGCCGGTTGGCGCGTATGGGAACGTTGGGAATGGGCCGGGCCAATGCGAAGCTCCAGCCTTCGAAAATCCCGCCGATACAAAATTTCGCATATTGAAATTTTTTGTCTTGCGCGACTTGCTCATGGCTGATACAAAAATTTGCAATATGGTTATTTGCACCAAAATTGTCGGCGGCTTGGGGAGAAGGCAGAAATGACGATTTCTCGCGAAACGATGCTGGAGATGCAGCGGCGCATGTTGCGCATCCGTTTGTTCGATGAGCGGGCTGCCAAAATGGTCCGCCGGGGCCTTATTCCGGGCACGATCCATACGAGCATAGGCCAGGAGGCTCAGGTAGTCGGTGCCTGCATGGCGCTGCGCCCGCAAGACAACATGTCCGGCAACCATCGCAGCCACGGACACCCGATCGGCAAAGGCTCTCAATTGGGGCCGTTGATGGCCGAACTCGTGGGCAAGGCTGCAGGCGTCTGCAAGGGCAAGGGCGGCTCGCTGCATCTCGCCGATGCCGCTGTGGGCAGCCTTGGGGAGTCCGGCATCACGGGATCGTCAATTCCCATTGCCGCCGGCGCGGCTCTCTCGGCGCAGGTTCTCGGCGAAGACCGCGTCGCCCTTTCATTTTTCGGCGACGGTGCCGCCAACCAGGGCGTGCTTTATGAGTCGCTGAACCTCGCGGTAGCCTGGAAATTGCCCGTCATTTTCCTGTGCGAGAATAACCATTACGCCTTGTCCACGCCCGCCCATACCATGACCGGCGGCCGCATCTGGAAGCGGGCCGAAGGCTTCGGGGCCCCCGGCGTGCTGGTCGAGGACGGACAGAGCGTTCTCGACGTTTATGACGCCGTCAGCGCTGCGGTCGAGCGCGCCAGGCGCGGCGACGGGCCGACGCTGATCGAGGTGATGACCTACCGTTTCCGCGAGCACGCGGAGGGCCTTCGCCTGGCGGTCGATTACCGCAACCCCGCCGAGAAGGAGCAATGGTTGCAGCGCGATCCGGTCAAGCTGTTTCGCCTGTTGCTCATTGAGCGGGGCATCGCCAGCGAGGCTGAGATGGATGCGATGGAAGCGGCGATCGCCGAGGAAGTCGAGGACGCGGTGAAGTTTTCCGACGCTAGCCCCTATCCTGAAATCAAGGTCGCTTTCGAGCATCTTTACACCGATGCCTATGATATGGAGTCTGTGCTGTGACCATCATGACCTATATCGGTGCCATCGGTGCCGCGCAGCGCGAGGCCATGCTGGCGGACAAGCGCGTCATCATCATTGGCGAAGACATTGAGGCGAATGTCTACGGAACGTCTGGTGGCGGCAAGACCCGGGCCGAAACGGGCGACTTTGTCCAGGAGTTCGGGCGCAACCGCATTCGCAACACGCCGATCAGCGAGGAAGCCATCGTCGGTGCCGCCATCGGCGCGGCGATGACGGGCCTCCGGCCCATCGTCGATCTGTCCTATTCGAGCTTTCTCTATATGGCGATGGATCAGCTCGTGAACCAGGCCGCCAAAAACCGCTACATGTTCGGTGGCCAAAGTTCGATCCCGATCGTCTTTCGCTCGGCGATGTTTTACGGACTCAATACCGGCGCGCATCATTCCGACCGGCCCTATCCGATGTTCATGAATGTGCCGGGGCTGAAGATCATCGCGCCTTCCTGCGCCAGCGACGCCAAGGGTCTTTTGCGCGCGGCAGTCGACAGCGATGATCCCGTGCTGAGCTTTGAGGCCTGTTTGCTGTGGGGACAGAAGGAAGAGGTCGAGGAAGCCGAATACCGCATCCCGCTCGGCGTGGCGCGCATCCGCCGCCAGGGCACGGACGTTACCGTCGTCGCGATTTCGGGGTGCGTGCCGCTGGCGCTGAAAGCGGCGGACTTGCTGGCCCAGGAAGGCATTTCGGTTGAAGTGATCGATCCGCGCACGCTGGTGCCGATGGACACAAAAACGATCCTGGAATCGGTGCGCCGCACCGGGCGTCTCGTGGTTGCCGAACCGGCGCACAAGACGTGCGGTGCCGCCGCTGAAATTTCCGCGATCGTTGCCGAAGAGGCTTTTGACGTCCTCCGTGCCCCGATTTTGCGCGTCACCTCGCCCAACATGCAGGTGCCCTTCAGCCCTGTGCTGGAGGCCGAACTTTATCCGACCACCGAGAAGATCGCCGCCGCCATCCGCCGGGTCGTCACGGCAAAAACCGGCATCTGATCCAGCTACAGGAGAGACATGATGAAAGTCGAAGTTTTATTGCCCCAATGGGGCATGGGCATGAGCGAAGGCACTGTTGTCGAGTGGAGGAAGAAGGTCGGTGACCATGTCGAGGAGGGGGACCTCATCGCCGAAATCGAAGCTGAGAAAGCCACGCAGGAGCTTGAGGCACCGGCAACCGGCGTGATCACCGAGATCGTGGTTGGCGTCGGCACGGAGACGCCGGTTCGCGCCGTGCTCGCCTATATCGAAACCAAGGACTAATTTCCGGAGCGCGGACTTCCAGTCCGCCGGTGCGGCACACATCTTTTGCCCTGTTCGGCAAAAATGGTGCTGCGGAAAAAGCGGACTGGGCGTCCGCACTGCGGGAAAAAGCCGCCCGGCATCAAACTTCCAGCAGCAGCTCGCCGCAAATCAGGGTCGAAGGATGTTACAGCCAACTGCACCCAATTCAAGCTCCACCGCCCCGGCGGCTGCGATCTTCGATCTGATCGTCGTTGGCGCGGGGATCAATGGGGCTGGCATTGCGCGGGACGCGGCCTCGCGCGGCTTGCGGGTGGCGCTGGTCGAGCGCGAAGATATCGGCAGCGGCACGTCCAACTGGTCCGGCCGGCTCATCCACGGCGGCCTGCGCTATTTGGAACATGGCGACATCGCGCTGGTGCGCGAGTCTTTGCGCGAGCGCGAACGGCTGTTTCGCCTGGCCCCGCATCTGGTCAAGCCGGTGCCGCTGATGATGCCATTTTACAAACACAACCGCCGCTCTAGCTGGACGATCCGGGCGGGGATGCTGGCTTACGACATCCTGTCTTTTGACAAATCGACGGCCTGGCATTTCGCCCTTTCACGCCAGCAAACATTGGAGCGCTTCAAGGGCATCAACCCGGAGGGGTTAAGCGGCTCGGTTATTTTCATGGATGGCCAGGTGGTGTGGTCCGAGCGCCTGTGCGTGGAAGTGGCTTTGGCGGCCCATGCCGACGGCACCAAAATCTACACTTATGCCGAAGTCAACGGCCTGCTGTATGACGGCACCAAGGTTGCTGGCATAAGATACACAGACAGGCTGGCGGGCACATCCCATGAGCTGCGCGCCCATATCGTCGTCAACGCAGCCGGACCCTGGGTCGATGCGGTTTTCGCCGACGACGCCAAAAACAAGCAACGGCTGATTGGCGGCACCAAAGGCAGCCATCTGGTTGTGAACCCCTTCCCGGGTGCGCCCACCGATGTTGTCTATTACGAATCCAAAACCGACGGGCGGCTGGTTCTGGTCATTCCCTGGGGCAAGCATATTCTGATCGGAACGACGGACCAGCGGTTTGAAGGCGATCCCGAAACCGCCCGCGCCGACACATCCGAGGTCGCCTATCTGCTTGGCGAAGTGAACTTGCTGATACCTCAGGCAAATCTGCAAGAGAGCGACATTCTCTACACCTATTCTGGCGTGCGCCCGCTGCCCTATGTGCCCGACACTTCGGAGTGGAATATATCGCGCAGCCACGTCATCAAGGATCATGCGCCAGAGCAGGCCGGGTTGCTGTCGATTATCGGCGGCAAGCTGACAACGTATCGCAGCCTCGCCGAGGAAGCGGTCGATACCATCTTCAAGAAGCTCGGCAAAAAGCCGCCACGCTGCGTCACCGCCAGCCTGCCATTTGCGGGGGCGCGTGTCAGCGACTGGCAGAGCTATCGCAACGATTTGGCCAGAACCGGCGAACTGCAGCGCGCAACCATTGACCGGCTGGTCGATATCTACGGCTCTCGCGCCAGCGATATTATCGCGCTTGGCCAAGGTGATCCGGCGCTGTTCGAGCCGGTCGATCCCGCCACCGGTGCCATCGGCGCAGAATTGCTGTTCACCTATGTCCATGAATTTGCCCGCACGCTGACCGACGTTCTGGTGCGGCGGACCATGATCGGACTCAACGACACCTGCGGAATTGAAGTTGTCGAGCGCGCCGCCGATTTGATGGCCCCCCGCCTCGGCTGGAACCAGGAGCGCCGGGACAGCGAGGTGGCAGGCTACCGCCGCTACATTGAACGTTTCGCGGTGCCGGGGCAGTCCCGCAAGCCGAGCCAGAACAACGCACAGTTTCAATAAATTCAAGGAGGAATGCGCCAATGAGACTAGCCGATCCCAAAGCCATCATCGAAGCCGCGCGCAAGGGCGGATATGCGATTGGCGCGTTCAACATGCACAATGATGAGACCACCGAAGCGCTCGTCTGGGCGGCTGAAGAGGCAAAATCGCCGGTGATCCTTCAGGTTGGCCGCGCCATCATCCCGCATATGGGCGTGCGCCGCGCCTATGAATTGACCCGCCGGATAGCCGAGCGCTCCAGGGCCGATGTCGTCATTCATCTCGATCATGGCAGCTGGGACGAAGTCATCGAGGCGCTTCGGCTGGGCTTCACGTCGATCATGTACGACGGGGCCCACCTACCCTTCGAGGAGAATATCAAGACAACGCGGCGCGTCGTCGAGATTTGCCATGCGTTCGGCGTGCCGGTTGAAGCTGAACTCGGCAAGATCCCGGACGCGGATGAAAAGGTCAACTGGTCGGATTATTACACTGATGTCGCCGAGGCCAGGCGCTTCGTTGCCGAGACCGGCGTGGACACTCTGGCCATCTCGGTCGGCATTGTCCACGGCGTCATCCCTGGTCGCCCGCAGGAGCCGATCAGCATCGAACGGATCAAGGAGATCAAGGCAGTCACCGGCATTCCGCTGGTTCTGCATGGTGCCTCGGGACTGACCGACAAGGAAGTGCGTGACGCGAAGGCCGCAGGCATCTGCAAATTCAATGCAGACACCGATCTGAGGCACGCCTTCCGCGCCGGCTTCGAATCCGTCTTCGCCCAGGGCGACCGGCAGCTTGAGGAGGCAATGGCGGAGGGACGCAAGCGCATGGTCGCCGCGACGGTCCAGAAGATGCGTGACTACGGATGTGCGGGCACAGCGGCATGACGGGAGCAACGACAATGACCACCACGGGCAATCAGGACAGCGG
>JAYVYA010000135.1:0-11485 GCA_043784745.1 Hyphomicrobiales bacterium | reverse complement strand
GGTAGCACCGCCCTACCACGATGATGCCACCTATATTTCGGCACTGGCGGCGTCGCTGCGCCGGGAGCTGGCCAGTCTTGACTTCGTTCCAGAGGTGATTTTGGTCTCCTTCCACGGGGTGCCAAAAGCCTATTTGGACAAAGGCGATCCTTACCATTGCCATTGCGCCAAGACGTGGCGTCTGCTGCGACAGGTCATGGGGATGGGTGTAGACCAGATGCCGATGGCGTTTCAGTCCCGGTTTGGCCCGGCCGAATGGCTGCAACCCTACACGGATGAAACGGTCAAAACCCTTGCAGACAAGGGCATCAAGCGGATGGCTGTCGTTACGCCCGGGTTTTCGGCCGATTGTTTGGAGACAATCGAAGAGATAGGCGTTGAAAATGCCGAATATTTTTACGAACACGGCGGAGAGAAATTCGCCGCCATACCTTGCCTGAATGCCAGTGAAGAAGGAATGCGGGTGATTGAAGCCCTGGTGGCGCGAGAATTGAGCGGCTGGGTCTGATCCGGGAACCCCTGCTCCCGGATTTGGCTTTGATCCCAACCCGCCGCCTGCAAAATCCTATTTTCCGGCTTCGATCACATCCTCCAGCGTTTTCAATCCTGGCTTGGGCGCATTGACCAGCACGGACATATTGCCGGGGGCATGCTGGTTTTTCCACATTTTGGTATGGGCCAGCGGGATTTGGTCCCAGGTAAAAACCTCGGACATGCAGGGGTCAATCCGGCGGTCCAGCACGAACTTGTTGGCAGCCGCCGCCTGCTTCAAATGGGCGAAATGCGAGCCCTGGATGCGTTTTTGCCGCATCCAGACGTAACGCGCATCAAAAGTCAGGTTAAACCCGGTTGTGCCCGCGCAAAACACCACCATGCCTCCGCGTTTGACCACCAGGCATGACACCGGAAACGTCTGCTCGCCGGGATGCTCAAAAACAGTGTCGACATCTTTCTTGCCGGTAATGTCCCAAATAGCCTTGCCGAACTTTCGCGCTTCCCGGGTCCAGCCGTTATATTCCTCTGTGTTGACCGTTGGCATCTGGCCCCAGCAGGCAAAATCCTTGCGGTTGAGTACGCCCTTTGCGCCGAGGGACAGCACATAATCCCGCTTGGCCTCATCCGAGATAATGCCAATGGCATTGGCACCCGCAGCCGCGCACAACTGCACCCCAAACACACCCAGGCCGCCCGAAGCACCCCAGACCAGCACATTGTCGCCGGGTTTCAGACGGTGCGGATCATGCCCGAAAAGCATGCGGTAAGCCGTGGCAAGGGTGAGCGTGTAACAGGCACTCTCCTCCCAGGACAGGTGGCGCGGACGCTCCATCAACTGCCGGTCCTGCACCCGGCAAAACTGCGAAAACGACCCGTCCGGTGTCTCATAGCCCCAAATGCGTTGCGACGCGGAGAACATCGGATCTCCGCCGTTGCATTCTTCGTCGTCGCCGTCGTCCTGGTTGCAATGCACCACCACTTCATCGCCGACCTTCCAGCGCTTGACCTTGCTGCCCACCGCCCAGACAATACCCGAGGCGTCGGATCCGGCGATGTGGAGGGGTTGCTTATGCGAATCAAGCGGAGAAACCGGCTGACCTAACGCGGCCCAGATGCCATTGTAATTGACGCCGGCTGCCATTACCAAAACCAGCACGTCATGGCTGTCGAGCGTCCAGACCGGCACAATTTCCTTGAGCATCGATTGTTCTGGCGGACCATGCCTGTCCTTGCGGATGACCCATGCGTGCATGTTTTTGGGCACGTGGCCAAGCGGCGGAATTTCCCCAATATCGTAAAGGTCTTTCAGAGCCGGGGCTGCGCTGCCACCATCCAATGCTCGGTCTGTTCGGCTGACAGTCACTCGATTTCTCCCGCATGTGTCGAATTGCGATTATGCTGCAATGCACCATGCATTTCAACTGCCTCTTTCTGCGAACGAGGTAACCGATACTTTAGGAAGCTGGCGACATTTTATGGCTTTGAAGAAGTTCAGAGTTTATAACATAATCTTTGTGGTTTGGGCGTTAGCTGGACAAAGAGGTGCCGTGATGCTTGAGTTCCTGGAACTGGATCAATATTCAAACGAGACACTCGTGTTAATCGCGCTAACAATTTTCATTGGTGGAGCGTTTGTTGGCATCATAACAGATCTCGTGATGCGCAATCGCGGCTTTGGCCCAATCGGGAACGGCCTCATTGTCGTCATGGGTTGCTATATCGGAATCCACGCCCGCAACCATTTTGACGGATATCTGCGCGGCGAAGAAATCTTGCGGACAGGGATTCTGGCGGCAACTTTTGCGACCACGATCCTGTTGGTTTTCGGCGTGATCAAATCGTGGATCACTGACTGATGCCGGATCGTTTCACTGGGCAACCGGCTTCTGGTAATCCTTGATGTCAGAAAACACAATATTTGGCCATTTTTCCTGCTCGTAACGCAATCCCCAAGCATTTTGGGCAAGGAAAACCGGTGCACCATCCAGATCTTCAGCCAGTGAAGACGAATAGGCGCGCACAAAACGCTCCATTTCCGAATGATCGGGCGCGCTGACCCAGCGCGCCAGCTCAAAGCGGCTCTGTTCAAAGCTGACAGGGAGATCATACTCCGCCTCCAGCCGCTCCACCAGCACATCCAGCTGCAATGCGCCGACAACTCCAACGATGGCACCCGAGCCGTCGCGCGGCACAAAGACCTGGACCACGCCTTCCTCCGCCATCTGCTGGAGGGCCTCGCGGAGCTTTTTTGATTTCATCGCATCGCCCAGCTTGACCCGGCGCAGAATCTCCGGCGCAAAACTTGGCACACCGCGAAATACCAGCGGCTCGCCTTCCGTCAGCGTGTCACCAATGCGCAGGGTGCCGTGGTTGGGAATGCCGACGACATCACCGGCATAGGCCTCGTCGGCTACCGAACGGTCTTGCGCAAAGAAGAATTGCGGGGCGTTGAGAGCCATCGGCTTGCCTGTCCGCGTCAACCGCGCTTTCATCCCGCGCGACAGCTTGCCCGAGCAAACCCGCATGAACGCAATGCGGTCGCGGTGATTGGGGTCCATATTGGCCTGAATCTTGAAAACAAACCCCGTCATCCTGGGCTCGCGGGCCTCGACAAACCGGTCGGCGGCCTGCTGTCCGCGTGGCGGCGGGGCAAATTCCGACAGGCCGTCAATCAAATCCTTGACGCCAAAATTGCGCAGGGCAGACCCAAAGAAGACCGGGCTTAGATGGCCTTCAAGGAAAGCCGGAATAGCGAAGGGCTTCAACCCGCTGCGGGCCAGTTCCAGCTCCTCATGGCCGGTGACGCGGTCTGGTTCCCTCATCAGGCCGAGGACCAGCGGATCATCCGTGCCGGAAACCGGAATGGGCTCGCCTTCCACATCCAGACGCCGGATGGTGTTGCGGCGCAGGTCGTACGTGCCGGCAAAATCGCGGCCCCGGCCAATCGGCCAGTTGACGGGTGCCGTGTCCAGCGCCAGCACCTTTTCGATTTCATCCAGCAAATCGAAGGGATCGCGCGTCTCGCGGTCCATTTTGTTGATGAAGGTGACAATGGGAATGTCCCGCAACCGGCAAACCTCAAACAGTTTGCGCGTCCGCGCTTCAATGCCTTTGGCGGCGTCAATCACCATGATTGCGGAATCAACGGCTGTAAGCGTGCGGTAGGTATCTTCGGAAAAATCCTCATGGCCCGGAGTGTCCAGCAGGTTAAACACACACGGACCATACTCAAAGGTCATCACTGAGGTGACGACGGAAATGCCGCGTGCCCGCTCAATGCCCATCCAGTCGGAGCGGGTCTGGCGGCGGTTGGCTTTGGCGCGCACTTCGCCAGCCAGTTGAATGGCGCCGCCAAACAGCAGCAATTTTTCGGTCAGCGTCGTTTTGCCGGCATCTGGATGCGAGATGATGGCGAAGGTGCGGCGGCGGGAGACGGGGTCGGAAGCATTGTTCATGGGCGGGGTTGTCGCGGGCGCGACCGGTACTGTCAACGGAAATATGGCTTGATGTTTTCAAGCAGCTCACGGCTCTGACAGGCTCTGGGAGCGAGACATTCAGCGATGTCATACGGGCGCTTCTTGCAGGCAACAATATCCATAGTTTCGCGGGTGCTCCTGAATCCGAAGCAAGACTTGAAGCCGGGATTGGTCAGCCGCATTTACAGGGACGCGGGATGGCCGAAAGACTGATGGAAAAGCCATGAAGCATTATATCGCCATTATCGAGGAAGGTGATGTCACCCACGTGACCGGAGTGTGGTTTCCTGACCTTCCCGGATGTTTTTCGGCCGGCGATACGCTGGACGAAGCCATTATGAACGCCCGCGAGGCGCTGGCGCTATGGGCAAGCTCCATTCTGGCGGATGGAGGAACAATGCCCGCAGCGCGCAGTTTGGCGATATTAAAGTCCGTCCCGGAAATTGCCGAAGAAATTGATCGCTACATTGTGGCCGCAGTCCCATACCTGCCTGACCGCATCCTCTTTGCTGCCGAATGATTTTCGGCACAGGCGAAGCGATCCCGCTTAGCGGTTTGGAAGCCAGCGCTCCAACACGCAGCTTTCCAGTGCCGCCGCATACACTCCCTCCAGCCCGTCCAGATGCCGGTCCATCGTCAACGGATCCGCCCAGAACAGATCATAGGCGGCGCGTGCCATTTCGCGCGCCACCACATCCTCTGCCAGCCGCCGCATCGCCCCGGCCAATGCCCCCGCATCGCCGCTCTTGAACCACAGGCCGGAAACGCCATCGCTCACGGCCTCGCGCCCGGCGCAAACGTCGCTGACGATGACCGGAGTGCCCATGGCGAGGGATTCCAGCACCGTCAGCGGCTGGCCCTCATACCACACAGAGGGAAACACCAGCGCGCGCGCGGCGCGGAGCTGGAGCTTGACTTCGTCAGGGCTTTTCCAGCCGAGAATCTCGGCTTCGGGATATTCGGCTTTCAATTCTGCCGCCAAGGGGCCGTCGCCCACAAACACAGCCCGCTGCCCGGCCAACCGTGCGGCCTCCGCAAACAGTTTCGGCCCCTTTTCCGGTGAAATCCGCCCGACAAAAATGAAATTGCCCGGCACGCCCTCGCCCTTGTAGCCAAGAGGTTCGGCATCAACCGGGTTGGACACATCAAAATAGCGGGTATCGGCGGGCAGATACGGGGCCAACGCCTCACGTTGCAAGCGGCTGAGGGTGATCACGGCCCCAAGGCTCCCGATCATTCCGCTCTGGCGCATCAGCACATGCCGACCTACCCGCATCAGCTTGCGTGAATAGTTGCGCGAATCGCAATTGTGGCCGAGGCAGCCGATCGACAGCGGCACGCGGTGGCAGGGAGCTGACACCGGATAATCATAGAAGCCGCCATTGGGGCAGGCGAGGTAATATTCGTGCATGGTGAAGACGCTGCGCACCGGGCTGGCGCGTAACACTGGCCCGATGGAGGGCGAGACCGCCTTGGCCCAGGCATGGACGTGCACGAGTGTATCGGCGGGGTCGCACTCCGCCAGCAGCGCCTTTAGGGTTTGCGCGGCTTTTGTGTTCCACAGCCATTGCACGCCAAAGCTGGCAAGGGATTTGGCCTGGCTGACATCAGTCTGTCCCAGAATAACGGTCTCAACTCCAGCCTGCGCCAATCCGGCGTCCGCCGGCCCAACAGCGGCCAAATAAACCACCTTGTGGCCGCGTCCCGCCAGTCCTCGTGCGCTCTCGATGGCAACCTTGGATTGGCCGCCATTGATGTAAGCGTGGTCGGCAACAAGGATGATTTTCATGACGGCAACAGGCCACTTATTTCCGCGCAATCACAAAGACAAAACTCGTAAATGTGCGCCAATCCTGGGCTTGCGCCAGCCTGGTGAAAGCGGCGTCAACTTGCTTCAGGCCGGGAATTTTCCAGAAATAGCTGTAGCCATAGAACGGCAGTACGACCACTTCGCGAAAGCCGATATCCTTCAGCAGTGGCACAATCGTTGCCTCGCTGCCCCGGCAATGGTTGTAATGCGCCGGGAATTTCGGATTGTTGCCATGATCATTCCGGTCGGGGAACAGTCTGTGCAGCACGGCGCGGGACAGCCATTCGGGCACCATATGGTTGGCAGCAAACGGCGGGGCGAACAGGGTGGGGAAAAAGCTCAAGGCCGCGCCACCCGGCGTCAGCAGCCCGTGCACATTGCGCCACATCTGCGCCACATCGGGCACATGCTCCATCACCATGCGGCAATAGGCAAAATCAAACTGCTCGCGCCCCAGCGTGTCCAGGGTGTTGGGCGAGGCAATGTCGCAGCAGGTTTTGGCAAATTGCGGCGGGGCCAGCGACAGCTCGTGCGCGGAAATATCGTTGACAGTGACCTTGATACCATGCGCGCCAAGCTCTGCCGGTTCAAACAGCGGGTCACGTCCGCCGCCGATTTCCAGATGGTTTTTCAGGCCATATTCGTTGACCATTTCGACAATCATGTTTTTGTAATTGGCCCAGCTCCAGTGCCAGTCCGGCGAATAGCCAAGGTCATCGGCCATGCTGCGGATGCCGCGCTGCGGCTGCACCAGCGCCGCTGCCGGATTGGCGAGGAAATCCTGATGAATGTTCATGAATCTCTTCCTCCGCCGGGGAACAGGCGGGCACGCAAACACGCACCCCAAAAGGGGCAACCGAGCCCAGATACTGGGGCAGATTCATCTAGGAAACATTAAAGCCGGGACTTTGGCACAATCTTCACTTTTTGCGGTGAATGTGCCGTGATGCGGCGCATCCGCAGGGAACTGTCTGCCAGACCATGAGCCAGAAGCGGAAAATCCTGATCTACACCCATGCCATGGCCGGCGGCGGTGCCGAGCGTGTCTGCGCTTCGCTGGCCAGCGGCTTTGTCCGGCGCGGAGACGAGGTAACACTGGCGGTGGATTTCCACTCGCAGGACAACGGTGCTTATCTCGATCCTGCCGTCCAAATTGTCCAGCTGGGCAGCGGCCATGTGCAAAACGTTCTGCGCCTTGCGCAATGGCTGGCGCGGGAAAAGCCGGACATTTCACTGTCGGCCCTGGGCATTTCCAACCTCAAGCATACAATCGCCGCCACTTTCGCCGGGCGGCTGTCGCGCGCCATTCTCTCCTACCATGGCTTTGCCTCCAATGAACCGCAGACGCTCAGCCGCATCGCCTACTGGCTGACGCCGCTGGAGACCCGGATGACCGCCGCGACCGTGGCGGTGTCGGAGAGCCTGCGCAGTTATCTCATCCAAAACTGGCGGGCCTCGCCCGGCCACACCCGCCGCATCTACAATCCCGTCGCCATCCGCCCGGCGGATACGGCGCGGGACATGGATCACCCGATGGTGCTGGCTGTTGGCCGCCTCGCGCCGCAAAAAAGCTTCTTGAGCCTCATCCGGGCGTTCGCTTTGGTCCAGTGCCCCGGCGCCCGCCTGGTAATTTTGGGGGAAGGACCGAAGCGGGCGGCCATTGAGGCTGAAATTGCCCGCCTTGGCCTGGCTGGCCGCGTCAGCCTGCCCGGCTATGCCAGCGAACCGTGGAAAATGTACGGAGAAGCCTCGTGCTTTGTGGTGTCGTCGGAGAGCGAAACCTTCAGCCTTGTGGTTGTCGAGGCGCTGGCCAATGGTTTGCCGGTGGTCTCTACCGATTGTCAGGGACCTGTGGAAATTCTCGACCATGGCCGTTATGGGCGCATTGTGCCCTATAATGATCCCGGTCGAATGGCGGTGGCAATTGATGCCAGCCTGAGAGATCACAGCGACCCTGCCCCCCGGATTGCCCGTGCCAGTGTCTTCTCGCTCGATACCGGGCTGGACCAATACAGCCAATTGTTTGACGAGGTGATCGCCCGCCACCAGCCGCTGGTTTCAGGCGCGGGCGCGGCTCTGGTGCAGCACTCCGGCAAGGCCTGACGGCTTTTGCTGCAAGGCCCGGTGATGGGCAAACAGCCGGGCCATCTGGTTCTCGATTGAATAGGGCTGCACCAGGGTGTGGATATTGGCGGGATCAATGCGGCCAGCCTGGATTTGCGCCCATAGTGCCGCAAAGGCATCGGTCAGCTGCCCCTGGCAGGCCGCATCCGGCTCCGTGCGCTCGACCATAGCACCGCTGATGCCCGGCACCAGCAGCGGATTATATTGCGGCAGCCGGATGGCGCAGAAGGGCCGGCCGGCGGACAGGGTTTCCAGCAAAAAGCACGGCATGCCCTCAAAGAACGAGGTCAGAATACCCGCATGGCATTGGGCCAACAATTGCTTGATCCCGTCCTGCCGCAAAAAGCCGTGACGCGTAGTGAAGGGAGCTATCACGGCAAAATCGGCATAACGGTGTGGGTCGGACGTGCCGGCATAGTGAAACTGAAGCCGCCCGCCGAGCTTCTCGTGCAGGGCCTTCAGCACGCGGAACATCAGCGGCGGATCCTTGAACTCGTCCAGCCGCCCTGCGAAGACGATTTTGAAAATGCCATCGACTGTATCAAACGGCTGTGGCACAAATTGCGCCGTGTCCACCGATACCGTCATCACTTCAGCTTTGGTGACGCCCGCTGGATAGACCGTTTCCATCCGCTTGATGATATTGGCGTTGACGCACAAAATTTGGCTGGCCAACCGCAGTGCCAGCCCCTCGTTCAAGCGGTGGATGAACCAGTAAGCCTTGATCAGGCTGTCCATCTTCTGGTCTTTGGAACCCTCGCCATGGACCATTTGCACAGTTTTCAGTCCCAGCAGTTTCGGGATCAGGGCGAACTCGAAACGCTGGATGTCGGCGGTGGCATTCGAGCCTTTCACCGCCCGGCGGATGGCGAACAAGTGCCGCAACGCCCCGGTCGCAAACCGGAAGGTCGTCGATCCCGCAATGGTCTTGCCCGCCAGGTTGATCGCCTCAGCGCTGATGCGGGTGACAGGCAGAAAATCCACTATCCGCTCGCCCATCTTCACCCGGGTGACCTGCCCCGCAGGGCAATCGCCAAATTCATCGACGCCGACAAACAGCACGGAAAAATCCGCCGGGTGCCGCTCCAGAATCATCCGCACATGGGTCTCGATCCCGCCGAGCTTGCCACCGCGCGGGTCCATCGGGTGCATGAGGCAGATGCGAAAGTGGTCCTGCATTACCTCGCCCCTGCATTGGAAGGCCGAATTTTGGCCAGCCGCTTGCGCAAAGGCTCGACATAGCCAATTTCAAGAAACAGCAGCCCGCAGCCAAAATACCGTGCCACCATCCGGCGCGGGCTGCAGAGCACCCGCCAGGCCCATTCCAGCCCGGTTTTCTGCATCCAGACCGGCGCGCGCTTTTGCCCGCCGGCAATAAAATCCAGCGCCGCACCAATGCAGAAAAAGCCGATGGCCGGGTGGCGCGCCAGCATCCGGTCCGAAAACAGCTCCTGTTTGGGTGCGCCCAGAGCCACCAGGCAAAAATTTGCGCCGGAAGCGGCGATACGGTCAGCGGCAGCATCGGCTGCCGCAGAACCCGGATCAAATCCGAACGGCGGGGATTCATAGCCGACGATTTTCAGGCTGGGGTAGCGCTGCCTGAGGCTGGCAGCCGCCCCAGCCAGCTGATTGGGCGAGGAACCGAAAAAATACAGGGAAAACCCTTCCTGTCCGGCCATTTCGCACAGTGGCCCGATCAAATCCGCACCCGTCGTGCGCTCCAGCACCGCTCCCTGACGGCGGGCGAGGGCCACAATTGGCTGGCCATCGGCGCAAACAAAGGTCGCGCGGGCATAAGCGTCGCGGAACCGGGCATCCGCCCGGCGCTTGACCAGATGGTCCAGATTGAGCGTAAAAACCGAAAAACCCAACCCCGCCCTGGCGCGGCTGCGCACGCGGGCGATCAAATTCTGTTGCGTGGAAATACTGACAGCCTGGCCGTCAATCAGCGCAACAGGAAGCCCGGAGGATTCATTTTCCGCGTTCGGCATCGTGGCGACCCTGTGAGGCAAACTGAATTCTTGCATAGTGCGGAAACCTTGCAGAAGGATCAAACAATCCGTCAAATTCAGGTTAACTTGCTGGAAGGGCGCAATCCCCGCAGTTTGGCGGCCGCAAGGGCGACAAACTGCGGATACAGAAGACTCATCAGTCCGGAATAAATCATCCCGCCAGCCGCAATTTTCACCAGCAGCCGCGCCAGTTCGCCCGGCACCAGCTGCGTCCAGACAGGTTGCAGCAAAATCACGGCCATCAGGGCAGTGGCGAGCAGAATGCGCAGGCTGTGGGCCACGGGCAGGGGCATGCCAAACTGTTGCCGCCCCAGCGCAAAGCCCAGGATGGCCCCGATGGTTGATCCGGCGAGGCAACCGGCGGTCGCGCCAGGAAAGCCGCCAAAATGCAGGCCAATCGCACAGAACACGACAACCGCAACCGCTTCGGTCACATTGATATAAACAACATATTGCGTGCGGGCCATCAGCAGAAACACCTGATCGGCAAAGTGCACCCGGAGATTGCGTACCGCCCCGGCCAGAGCCGCGAGCGGAAGCACCGATATTGTCACTGCCCGGAACGGCCCGGCAATCAGCAAATCCACCAGCTCCGGCGTCAGCAGGATGATCCCGGCAATGGCGGGTGCCAGCAGCGCGAGCAGCAGCGCGCCATTGTCCGACAATTGCTGCAAGGCTTCGTCGCGCGCGCCCGCTTGCAAGCGCTTGACTGCCAGCGGGTAGGCGGCTGCTGTCACCAGCATCGCCACTACCGAGGCCAGCCGCAGGCCAAGGCCCCAACCCACCGAAATCAGGCCGACCGCCTCAACCCCCTGAAAATGCTCGACAATAACGCGGATCCCGTTGACGGCTACCCAGCCAATCATGCCGGCCAGCACCAGCGGCATGCCGTAAGCCAGGGCCGCCCGCATCAAATGCCATTTGGGCAACCCCAGTCCAATGCCCAGCCCGAGCACGCGCCAGAGCCAGACCAGCCCGAGCAATTGCGCCATGGCAAAGCCTGCAATCGCCGCCTCCGGGGTCGGCGCTACCAGCGCCACAGCAAGATAGGCAAGGCCAAAGCCCAACACCGGGCCCACCATCTGGCCAATCGAATAGGCAAAAATATAGCCTTGCGTCCGCGAGCGCTCCAGCAAATGCACCGTCGCCGTTCGCGTTACCATGAACAGGATGGTGCTGCCCGCAAGATGCGGGGTGATTGTCTGGCCAAGCCCGCGCAAAATCACCAGCGCCAGCCCCGCCTGCGCCAGCGACGCCGCCAGGATCACCGCGTTTTCCGACTGCTGGTAGCGCTGCCGTTCCGCCCCGTCGGCAAAGCCGCCGACATAGCGCATCATGTAATGCGACCACCACGACAGGCATACCACCTGCACCAGCTCCTGCGCGGCAATAATGAAGGCCAGCATGCCATAGGCTTCCGGGGCCAGCCAGTGCGTCCACACCACCGCAGCGATGAACTGGAACAGCGGGCCGATCAATTGGGCGGGCAGATAGAGAAAAGTCTGGCGGAGCAGCATCTAGTGCCTTTCGCCTTCAGACAGCCGAAGGGCGGCGCAGCCCGGAGCGCG
>JAYVYA010000134.1:0-5511 GCA_043784745.1 Hyphomicrobiales bacterium | reverse complement strand
AGCCGGATCATGCCGGTGCGGCTTGAGTTCACCGCCCGGATCGAGCCGGGCAATCCCGCCACTTAATTGTTCGCTGGGCGTAATATCGCCTGAAAACAGGGTGTGCCAGGACACGCGACCATGAATCGGGTCATTCCAGCCGTCGTGAACGCCGGTCTGCTCGTTGAATATGAATGGCTTGGTCATCGTCACTTATCCTGCCTGCCGGGGTGAGGCCGCTCCGCGCCGGGGTCGGTCGCATCAGGGAATCAGGAGCGCTTTGAGCATCAGCACAATGCCTGCTATCGATGCCGCCCACACCAGAGTCCGCAAAACGGGAATGCCCATCACATAAACCGGCACGTAGATCGCCCGCGCCCATACATAGACCTGCGCGCCAAATGCCGCCTGGCCACCTGTGCGTCCCGTTACCGCAAGCGCCAAAGCGAGCGCGGCAAACAGCGGAAAAGTTTCGAGCACATTGTGCAGGGCGCGGTTGATGCGTCCGGCATAGGGGTTGCTGACCGGCTTGTCCTGATCGCGCGGCCCCATAAGATAGCCGAGGCCAAGAAAAACCGCTCCTGCGCAGGCTTGCAGCACAATTTGCAGCAGCACGAGCGCAATCGCGCAGCCGAGCATGACGAGTTCGGTGGACATTGGTGCGGGTATCACGGGCATCTCCTAAAAATCCAAATTGTTCCGTCAGCGCAAAATAGCTTAACCAACCATCAGGCGATGCACTTCCGCCTGCCGTTCAGCATCCCGGCGCAACCCGTCTGCACTCAGTTCAATCGCTTTGCCTTCTGCATTGACCCAAGAAATGGAATGGCCAAATTCATCCACTGCAACTTTTGCAAAATTTGCAGGCGTTTGCAGCCAGGAAAAGATTTTCCCTTTTGCAATCACCGGACGCAAATCCACGACACCCTCATAATTGTCAAGAAAGACGATTTTGAGAACACCGTAAATAACGGACTCAGCACTGGCGATACGGGGCAACTTATTCACAGGATCGGCTCCACATCTTCATGCTTCCGGGTTTGTTCAAAGGCCTCCAGCAATTGCCGCTGCCGTGGCATTGCCCACGCCAAAACCGCGCGCCGTTTGGCCATTGGCAGAAACCCTTCAGATATTGTCAGCGTTTCAATGTCAATCACGGCTTGGTGCTCTGCATATTTGGCATGAAAATGAGGCGGAGGATGTTCGTTCGCATACAACATGATTTTGATGCCCTCAAAGGAAGCGACAGCGGGCATAGCCAGGCGAACCATTGTTCATTGATCGATGTCGGACTCGTCGTCGGGATCGATTTACTCATCCCATTGGCGAAACTCTTGCGTGCTTTTCCATTTTGATCCTTGCTTGTTCAACCTAGGCTCAAATAATTGTTTCAGCACGGCTTCTAGTTCATCCAATGCATTGGAATTTGATCCTGAAAAACTTGAATCAGGTTTCTGTTTGTCCGAAAGGCTCCCATCCTTCTTGTTCCGTTGACGCAGCCCAAACCAAGAAAAATAAACCCACCTATCTCTTAGATGGCCACGGGTATGCGTACGCAATCGGGATAGCAGTCTCTGAGTTCCAGATCCCGCCTAGCCGACATACACCACTTCTCTATTTTCCGTGAATAAAACATAAACTCCAATTTGGTCCTTAAAATTCGTCCTCTCTGGGGTTCTCACAGACCCAGAATATCCTTCCAATGCGCCGAGATTTCCTTTGCCAGGTTTTCCAAAATTCGCTCTGTCTCGCCGCCAAAAATGGCCATAATTGGCGATTGCAAACATGCTTCTCTCCCCTCACAAATCCAGCACCAGCCGCGCCGGATCCTCCAGCGCTTCCTTCACCCGCACCAGAAACGTCACCGCTTCCTTGCCGTCTACGATACGGTGATCGTAGGACAAAGCAAGATACATCATCGGGCGGATTTCCATCTTGCCGCCGACCACCATCACCCGGTCCTGAATCTTGTGCATGCCCAGAATGCCGGACTGCGGCGCATTCAAAATCGGCGTGGACATCAAGGAACCGTAAATGCCGCCGTTGGTGATGGTGAAGGTGCCGCCCTGCATTTCCTCCATCTTCAGCTGGCCATCCCGCGCCTTCTTGCCATAGCCGGCGATGGCTTTCTCAATGCCGGCGAGCCCCAGCCGGTCGGCATCGCGCACCACCGGCACCACCAGGCCCTTGTCGGTGCCCACTGCAATTCCGATGTGGTAATAATTTTTGTAAACGAGGTCAGTGCCGTCAACTTCAGCATTGACAGCCGGAATATCCTTCAGGGCCTGCACGCAAGCCTTCACAAACAGGCCCATGAAGCCCAACTTTGCACCGTGCTTCTTTTCGAAAAGTTCCTTGTAGCGGGTTCGCAGGGCCATCACTTCGGACATATCGACCTCGTTGAAGGTTGTCAGCATGGCGGCGGTGTTCTGCGATTCCTTCAGGCGGCGGGCGATGGTCTGGCGCAGCTTGGTCATGCGCACGCGCTCTTCGCGGCCCGCATCGTCAGCGGCAGGGGCAATGCGCGGGGCAGCGGCCACCAGGGCGGGCGCGGGGGCCGGAGCAGGCCGCGCCGGAACGGCGGCGGCTGCCAGCACATCGCCTTTCAGCACCTGCCCGCGCCTGCCCGATCCATCGACAGCGCCCGCCTCAGTTCCGGCATCCGCCGCAATTTTGGCGGCGGCGGGGGAAGGCGGCATGGCGGTAGCGGGTTTGGCGTCGGACGCGACCGGATGGGCGAAATCAGGCTTGGCTTCGGCATAGGTCCTGGCGGGAGCGGCAGCGGTGGCACTGCCCGCCGCAATCTGCCCCAGCAACGCCCCGGCATTGACCGTTTCGCCATCCTTGGCGAGGATTTCGGCCAGCACGCCAGAAGCGGGGGCGTTGACTTCCAGCGTCACCTTGTCGGTTTCCAGTTCCAGCAGCGGCTCGTCGGCTTTCACCACATCGCCGGTTTTTTTGAACCATTTGCCGATGGTGGCTTCGGTGACGCTTTCGCCGAGGGTGGGGACGCGGATTTCAGTTGCCATTTCGGGAGTTCCTAGAAGGGTTGAAACAGGATCAAGCAAAAGCCTCGTCCATGAATGCCTTGATCTGCGCCAGATGCTTGGACATCAGGCCGGTGGCGGTGGCGGCAGAGGCCGGGCGGCCAACATAGCCAGCCCGCTTCACCTTGGCCCCAGTCTGGTTCAGCACCCATTCCAGATAGGGATCGACAAAGCTCCAGGAGCCCATGTTCTTGGGTTCTTCCTGGCACCAGACCACGCCCGCTTTCTTGAAGCGCGAGAGTTCACTGACCAAGGCCTTCAGCGGGAAGGGATAGAGCTGCTCGACCCGCAGGATATAGACGTCGTCAATCCCGCGCTTCTCGCGCTCCTCATAGAGGTCGTAATAGACCTTGCCGGAGCACAGGATCACGCGACGGATTTTCTCGTCCTTGACCAGCTTGACCTTCTCGCCCGGCAGCAATTGCGCATCATCCCACAGCAGGCGGTGGAAGGAGGAGCCGGTGGCGAACTCGTCCAGCCGCGACACCGCCCGCTTGTGGCGCAGCAGCGATTTTGGCGTCATCAGGATCAGCGGTTTCCGGATATCGCGGTGCAGTTGGCGACGCAGGGCGTGGTAATAATTGGCGGGGGTGGTGATATTGGCCACCTGCATATTGTCTTCCGCACACATTTGCAGAAAGCGTTCGAGGCGGGCGGAAGAATGCTCCGGCCCCTGCCCCTCATAACCGTGCGGCAGCAGGCAGACGAGGCCCGACATGCGCAGCCATTTGCGCTCGCCCGACGAGATGAACTGGTCGAATACCACCTGCGCGCCATTGGCAAAATCGCCGAACTGGGCTTCCCACATGGTCAGGCAATTGGGTTCGGAGAGCGAATAGCCATATTCAAAGCCCAGCACCGCCTCTTCCGAAAGCATGGAATTAATCACCTCATACCGGCTCGCGCCATCGCGAATATTGTTGAGGGGCACATAGCGCGCCTCGGTCTCCTGGTCGATCAGCACCGAATGGCGCTGGCTAAAGGTGCCGCGCTCGCAATCCTGGCCCGACAGGCGCACCGGATGGCCCTCGTCAACCAGCGAACCATAAGCCAGCGCTTCGCCGGTGGCCCAGTCAATTCCCGCTCCCGTGTCGATCATCTTGCGCCGGTTGTCCATGAAGCGCTGGATGGTCTTGTGGGCGTTGAACGTAGAGGGCACATTGCTGATGGCCGCGCCAATGCGCTTAAGGTCGGCCAACTCAATTCCGGTCTTGCCACGCCGGTCATCATCCACCGCTTCCTTGGCGGCTTTCATCCCGGCCCAGCGGCCATCCAGCCAGTCGGCCTTGTTGGGTTTGTAGGCTTGGCCGGCTTCATGCTCGGCCTCCAGCCTCTGGCGCCAGTCCCCCTGCATTTTGGCGACTTCGCCCTCGGTCACCACCCCTTCCTTGATCAGGCGGGCAGCATAGATAGCCAGCGTCGATTCATGGGCGCGAATGCGTTTGTACATCAGCGGCTGGGTGAAGGCGGGCTCGTCGCCCTCATTATGGCCAAAGCGGCGGTAGCAGAACATGTCCACCACCACTGGTTTGTGGAAGGTCTGGCGAAATTCAATCGCGATCTTGGCCGCAAACACCACCGCTTCGGGATCATCACCATTGCAATGGATGATCGGCGCTTCGATCATCTTGGCAACGTCCGAGGGGTAAGGCGAGGAGCGCGAATATCTGGGATAGGTGGTGAAACCGATCTGGTTGTTGACGATGAAATGCACCGAGCCGCCGGTCTTGTGGCCCTTGAGGCCGGAGAGGCCAAAGCACTCGGCAATCACACCCTGCCCGGCAAAGGCGGCATCGCCATGGATCAAGAGCGGGAGCACGGTGGTGCGCTCGACAATATCGTTGAACTGGTCCTGCTTGGCGCGAACCTTGCCGAGCACCACGGGGGCAACAATTTCCAGATGCGAGGGATTGGCGGTGAGCGAGAGATGCACATTGTTGCCGTCAAACTCCCGATCCGACGATGCGCCGAGATGATATTTCACATCGCCCGAACCCTCGACATCATCGGGTGCCGCCGAGCCGCCCTTGAATTCGTGAAAAATTGCCCGGTGCGGCTTGGCCATCACCTGGCTGAGCACGTTGAGGCGGCCACGATGCGCCATGCCCAAAATGATTTCCTTCACCCCCAGCGCGCCGCCGCGCTTGATGATCTGCTCAAGCGCCGGCACCATGGCCTCGGCACCATCCAGGCCAAAGCGCTTTGTGCCAGTATATTTCACATCAATGAATTTCTCAAAACCCTCGGCTTCCACCAGCTTGGAGAGAATGGCGCGCTTGCCCTCGCGGGTAAAAGCGATTTCCTTGTCCGGCCCTTCGATGCGGGCCTGAATCCACTGCTTTTCCTGCGGGTTGGAAATATGCATGAACTCATAGCCCAGCGTCGAGCAATAGGTCCGGCGCAGGATGGCGAGCATTTCGAAAATCGTGGCGTATTCCAGCCCCAGCACCATGTCGATGAATATTTTGCGGTCGTAATCCGCCTC
>JAYVYA010000133.1:0-6538 GCA_043784745.1 Hyphomicrobiales bacterium | reverse complement strand
AAGCGTGTAACTTTTGCGAACTTTTCCAGACATCCCTTTTCCTCCAAAACCGATTATACACAATCAGCCAAGGGAGACGTTTTTCGGGGGCAAGGTCATAATGCCGGATGGGCGGAGTTTAATCTGGGCGCGGGCCTTTGGGTTATTCCAGCCGCGCGGATGAAAATGCGCCGCCCGCACCGCGTGCCGCTGGCCCCGCACCAATTGGCTTGGAACTTAATGCCGCATTCGGTCTTTTAGCACTCAACACTTGACGACGGCCAAATATCATCCGGGGCCAGGCGACATTGATCGTCTGCGACCGGACGCGTTTGCCCTGGTCCAGATGGAAGCAAACAGATGGAGTGAGAAGCATGCGCAAATTCAAGCAAGTGTTGCTGGCAGGAACGATTTTGCCGGTTCTGGCCCTGGGCCAGCCCGGACGTGTGGCATCGGATGCCACTGCGCAGGGTTGGCAGATCGCACAAGCCGCGCCGGATCAGCCAGAACTGCCTGGCAAGCCGGTCAAGCCAGTGCTCCCGCCGGCCGGTGCGCCCGCGCCTGCCCCAAAGCCCACCGCAGCGCCACCTGCTCCTCCCCCTCCGCCTGCTCCCCTGCCGGCACCCAAGCCGGCCGCGCCAACACCGGCTCCAGTTCCGCCAACGCCTCCCAAGCCGGTCGCTGCGCCCGAACCCGCGCCCGCAGTGCCGCAACCATCTCCCTCGCCCGGCGCAAAGCCCGTGCTGCCACCCGGCGCGCAACCCGTTCTGCCGGGTGGTGCCGCGTCGCCGCCTCCGGCAGGCACTTCCGGCACGACACCGCCACCAACACCGCCACTGGCAAAACCAGTGTTGCCGCCCGGCGCACAGCCGGTTCTTCCCGGCGGAGCCGCGCCGCCCCCGGCTGGCAGTTCCGGTGCGGTCCCCGCGCCGGTGCCAGCCGCACCGCCGGCAAAGCCAGTGTTGCCCCCCGGTGCCCAGCCAGTTGTTCCGGGCGCAGCTGCCCCGCCAGCCCCGGCTGGCTCGCCTGGTGCTGTTCCCCCGCTAACGCCCGCCGCTCCGGTGGCAAAGCCGGCGCTACCTCCGGGTACGCCGCCAGCCCCGGCTGCCGGCCCCTCGCCGGCTTTGCCGCCGCCGATTCCGGTGCCGGCACCCTCGCCTGCCGGTGCCGCGCAGCCGGGCCAGCCGCCCCGCCCCAGCAAGGGTATCAGCCCCTCCGCAGCGGCAGCCATTGGTTTGGGCGTTGGTCTTGTCGGCGGTTTTGTCGCCAGCAGCGCCGCGCAATCCTACTCAGACGTGCAGAACCAGCGCCAGCGGGTCAATGGCGACGGCTTCACGTTGTATCGCGAACCGGGCCGCACAATTTATCAGGAAAACGATGTTTATTTCATTCGGCAGGATGAAAACCAGCGCTTCCGCGATATTGGCGGCAATGTTGTCACGCGCCAGCAGGGCGACAATCTGGTGACGTTCTACGCCCGTCCGGATGGCGCCGAGATCGTGACCATCACCGACCTCAACGGACGCCTGTTGCGGCGCACAAGGCGTTTGCCGGATGGCCGTGAATTTGTGCTGATCGACAACACCTATACCGGGCCGGAACACACCTATGATCAGGATGTGATCCTGCTGCCGCCGCCGCCGCTGCGCATCCGCCTCGACCAGTATGTTGTCGATGCCGGCAATGCGCCCGAAGGTGTTTTGTATGAAACGCTGGTCGCTCCGCCCATTGCACCGCTGCCGCGCCGCTACACCCTGGACGAAGTGCGCTCCAGCCCTGACTTGCGCAACCACATGCGCTCGGTCGATATCAACAGTATCAATTTCGACACGGGTTCGTTTGCGGTGACGCCAGATCAGGCCAGCCGCCTCGCAGCAATTGCGCAGGCTCTGGCGCAAGCTATCCAGAAAAACCCGCAGGAGGTTTTCCTGATTGAAGGGTATACCGATGCCGTCGGTTCGGCGGTAGACAACTTGTCGCTGTCGGACCGCCGCGCCCAGTCGGTCGCGACTTTGCTGACCCAAAGCTTCAACGTGCCGCCGGAGAATCTGGCGACGCAAGGCTATGGGGCGCAAAACCTGAAGGTGCAGACCGCCGACGCCGCCCGTGAAAACCGGCGCGTGACGGTGCGACGGATCACCCCGCTGCTGAATGCGCCACAGGCAGCGCAATAATTCCGGCCCGTCCCGGGCGGGAGCGGATTGATGCGAAACAACAGGATGAGGGCTTGACGCAAATAACCTTGCGCAGAAGCCCTCATTCAGGGATCAGCCGTTGCGGTTCTGGCAAGGACCAGACCACCATTGTCAAGACAACCTCCAGTCATCAGACTGCCGCTCTACCCAAATATCCACCCCGGCACAGGCGTAGCGGACGGTGTTGTGTTCCCAAGGGGCTGGCTGCACTCCGAGGGGGGCGGCATATGGAGGGTATCCAGCCGTTTGGCCGCCAGGGTCCACCGGGCCGGATTCGCTTCCTCTGCAGGCCTGCTATATACAAAACGTTAACCATTTCCCCGGAACCGCGCCATGGACCAGACTGCCCGACCCGACAGCCCGGACCCCAAAATCATCTCCCTCGCCTCCGCCGTGCGCATTGCCCGTGTCGAAGGGGTGGAGCGCAGCCAGGTGGTGGCTGAATTGCGCGGCGCGGAAATGGCGCGGCTGGAAATGCTCAGGGATGGCCTGGCCCCGGTGCTGGCGCAGGTGCCGCAGGGGATTGACCTGTTTGACGCCGGCCTGATGCCGGGCGAGCACCCGCGCCTGTTCATAGACATGATAGGCTTTGTCGAAATGGCGCGGGACCGGCGCACCTACCGCCTGGTCCAGGACACCCGCCATGGCCGGGTCGTGATGGCCGAAAGCGACAGGATTGACGTGATGGAACAGGCAGTGACGCAATATATCGCCCGCCGCATGGTCGAGCGGGAACGGGCGCTGGCGTCCGACGGCACCCTGCAATCGGCCCTGCGCAGCTTTGCCGTGCCGGAAAGGGCTCCCGCCCCGCCCGCCTCGCGCCGTCCGCCGCCCGCCGGGACCGGGGTGCCGGGGCGCAAGCGCCGCAAGTTTTATGCCGTAATGCGCTTCCTTATCGAGTTCCTCGGTATTTTCACGCTTGGCATGCTGCTGATTTCCGGCATTCTCGCCGCTTTCTATTTCGGCTACCCCACCGCCCGCATGTGGTTGCTGGCGCATTTTGGCTGGCCGGCGGGGTGACTTCCGGAACGCGACCGGGGCGGTCGCGGTCCAGAGTTACAGGCGCAATTCGCCCTGATCGCCAATTTCCCCAAGGCCGGGCTGCAGGCCGCGGGCCCGGCCCTTGATGATCCAGGCGGACGGGCCGCCGGAAATCTCGAACAGATGATAGGCCCCTCGATGCCCCTCCGTGCCCGGCACGGCGGAGGCGGAGGCCACGCCGGCGATGGGCACCGGCCCGTCCGGCCCGGCAATGTGGCCCAGCATCTGGCGGTGATTATGGCCGTGCAGCACCAGTTCCGCTCCCTCAGACCGGATGATCTTTTCGAACGAGCGCGCATCGGTGAGGTTGCGCCCGCGCGAGGCACCGGCCAAATAGGGGGGATGGTGGATCAGCACCACCCGCGCCAATCCGTCCTTTTTCGCCTGGCGCAACAGCGCCGCAAAGGCCTCGCGCTGCTCGAAGCCCAACGTCCCGGAAGCCAGGAACGGCGCGGTCGGCACGCCGCTGGACAGGCCGATCAGCGCCACGCTCTGGCGGACCCGAAGGTAGGGATAGCGCGAGACGGCAAGGCCCTCGTCCCCGGTCCAGGCGGCAAAAGTCCGCGCCAGCAATGGCAGGATGGCTTTGGTATAGGCATCATGGTTGCCCTGGGTGAAGCTGACATCGGCGGGAGCACCCAGCGTCGCCAGCCAGTGTTTCGCCACCGGAAATTCGGCGGGCAGGCCAAGGTTCAGAATGTCCCCGGTCATGGCAATATGGTCGGGGGCCTGCGCCAGCAGGTCCGCCACCAGCCGGTGCAGCACCTGCATGTCGTGCAAATGCGAGCGCCCGCGCGTCCAGTTGATATAGCCGGTAAGGCGCTTGCCGAGCAATTCATGCGGGCGGGCGGCGGGCAAAGGGCCGATATGGACGTCGGACAAATGGGCGAGGCAGAAAGTCATGCCCGCCGTCTCGCCCAAGCGCGGCCCAAGGTCAAGCGCCGCCAATCAAAATACCCGCCGCCAGCACAATGGCACCGCCCAGCACAATCTGGAAGACCGCCTGCAGGAACGGCGTGTCCATATATTTGGCGCGAATCCAGGCAATCGCCCACAGCTCGAAAAACACGACCACGCCGGCCAGCCCGGTGGCAATCCAGAAGGCATTGGCCATGCTGCCCGGCACCAGATAGGGGAGGGTATGGCCAAGGCCGCCGATTGTCGTCATCAGCCCGCAGACAATGCCGCGAATCCACGGTGCACCGCGCCCGGTCAACGATCCATCATCCGACAGCGCCTCGGCAAAGCCCATGGAAATGCCCGCGCCAATCGAGGCGGCCATGCCGACCAGAAATGTCTCCCAATTATGGTGGGTGGCAAACGCCGCCGCGAACAGGGGCGCGAGGGTGGAGACCGAGCCATCCATCAGTCCGGCAAGTCCCGGCTGGACATATTGCAGCACGAACATCCGGTGGCGCGTCCGGTCCTCCTCCGCCTTCACATCTGGGGTCAGATGCAGTTCGCTGAGTTTTCCGGCCAGGCTTTCGTGCTTTTTCTCGATTACCGCGAGATCGCCGAGCAGCTTGCGCACATTGACATCGGTGGCATTTTCTGCCGCCTTGCCGTAGAAACGGGCGGCCTGAAACTCCATGTTCTCCGCCTCCTTGCGCATCGTGTCGAGCGCCAGGTTGGCGGTAAGCCACACTGGCTTGCGGCGCAAAAAGCCCTTGACGTCGTCGCGCCGGATCGGCGGAAGGTTGGGACCAAAGCGCTGTTCGTAGAGTTGCAGCAACAGGTGGCGGTGCTGGCTTTCCTCCGCCGCCATTTCGCTGAACACGGCGGCGGAAGCCGGGTAGCTGGCCTGCAGCCGCTCGGCAAAATTGAGATAAATGCGGGCATCCTCTTCCTCCGCCGCAATGGCAATGGCGAGGACTTCACGTTCGGTCAGGTCGGCAAAGGCTTTCATGGGGCACTCCAGATGATCTGGAATTATTCTAAGGTAGGTTGACCGGTAATTCCACCCCTTGGCGGCAAATAAATTGCCTGCCACACTGCGCCATGTCCCAAGCCCCTAAACTCTCGCTGTTTCACCGCCTGCGCGGGCGCCTCTGGCACCTGTATTTCCGCATCGCCCGCCCGGTAACGCTGGGGGTGCAGGGCGTAATTGTCGACCAGCAGAACGGCGTTTTCCTCGTGCGCCATTCCTACGTGCCCGGCTGGCATTTCCCTGGCGGCGGGGTCGAGGCGGGCGAGACGGTGCTGGAAGCTCTGGCGCGAGAAATGCGCGAGGAGGGCAATCTCGAAATCACCGCCCCGCCCCGGCTGCACGGGGTATTTTTCAACAACCTCTATTCCCGGCGGGACCATGTGGTGGTGTATGTTGTGCCCGGCCTCCGCCTGACCGCCCCGCGTCCGCCCGATGCCGAAATCGTCGAATGCGGATTTTTCCCGCTGCACGCCCTGCCCGAGGCGACTACCCGGGCGATGCGGGCGCGGCTGGCGGAGGTGTATGGCGGGGTCGCGGTGCCGGAGATTTGGTAGGCGCTTGCTGGCACGCAGCAAATGGACTAAGTGTAGTGGACTAAGTCCACGAGTGCCGTCATGCAAACTTTCAATATTCATGAAGCGAAAACCCAGCTTTCGCGGCTGGTTGAAATGGCGTCAAAGGGTGAGGCCTTTATTATCGCCAAGGCTGGCAAGCCGATGGTGAAAGTGGTGCCGCTGGAGGAAGCGCCTGCGCGCGAGAAAACAAAGCGAAAATTGGGTTTCATGCGCGGAGAAATCAAAATTCCAGATAATTTTGACACCATGCTCCAGCACGAGATTGCAGCCTTGTTTGACGGTGAAGCATGAAACTGCTCCTCGACACGCATTTCTTGATCTGGGCGGCGAATGAACCAGAGCACTTGGCGGCATTGTCTGCGGACTTAGGTACAGCAAAATATCAAGGAACCATTGGCGCAATGGTAAAGCCTGCATGGGCGTTATTGGTTCAAGATATAGAGAACAAAAATGGGGGAAAGTAACTCAATGGAAGAAATTATTTATGAGACTAAGCCTTGTAATCTATTTGTTTTTGCCATTGAATCTATGAAATGGTAGTTTTTATTGTATTTTTTTGGTTTTTTAATATATAGTAGTTTTATAATCTTTTTGTTTGCCGCAATATTATCTTTATTTTTTTGTTATTTATTTGGAAAATTTATTTTTTATAGATTAGAAAATAATATATTGAGTGTTAAACCTAGATTTTTAAAGGGAACCAAAAGAATATTTGGATCAAACGTAATTACCCACCCCTATTTCAGGTCGGCAAGATCGCCGCTTGCGCCAGCGTGCCAAGGATTGTGCCAAAGGTTCCGGCACCGCGAAGTTTTGCAGTG
>JAYVYA010000132.1:0-6441 GCA_043784745.1 Hyphomicrobiales bacterium | reverse complement strand
CGGAAAAATCAGCGGAAATAAGGGTGGGTAATTACCAGCGAAGGCATAAATGTATTTATTGGAGAGAATGGGACAGGAAAGACGCATGTGCTGAAGGTGCTGTATGCGTCGAGCGGAATGGTCGGTGAAGAGGACGAATCGCAACTTCCCGCCCGCAGGCTGCCGCTAGTGTTCCCAGGGAAGAGTATGCGTGGGCAACTTATTCGAAATATGAGAGTGAGCAAAACACTTCGAGGAAAAATTGAAATCTCACGAATAGATTCTGGAAAAATATCCAGCCACACTGTTTATTTGGCAAGGAATCATGATTCTTCCTCGGGAATGATTAGCAATTGGGACACTACAATCGAACAGAAGAAGATAGATCGGCAGATATATAATTTTATTCCAACAAAGGAAATTTTGGTAAACGCACCGGGTTTCCTTGCATCATACGAAAACCGTGAGTTGTCATTTGATATTACGTACAAGGATATTTTACTTCGGGCCTTTTTGCAACGGATCAGGGAAAATACACCCACTTATCAATATTTAATGGATCGCATCAAATCTATCATTGGCGGAGATGTCGGGCAAGTTGGGGAAGCGTTTTTTCTCAATACCTCATTCGGCGAACTCGACTTCAATCTTGTCGCCGAAGGCCACCGCAAGCTCGCCCTGCTCTGGCTCCTCCTCCAGAACGGCTCGCTAGCTCCCGGCTCTGTCCTGTTCTGGGATGAACCGGAGGCCAACCTGAACCCCAAACTAATGCGTGCGCTGGTTGAAATATTGCTGGAATTGCAGCGGCAGGGCGTGCAGATTTTCCTGGCGACGCACCATTACAATATTCTGAAATCTCTCGATCTGCGCCGGGAGCCAAACGACAAAGTTCAATATTTTTCATTCTACAGGGACAAAAAAAGGGACGGCGTCCAAGTGAGTGTCGCCGATGAATATCTGCAAATCAAGCATGACCCAATCGCCGAAGCTGACGATGAGCTTTACAACGCAACGATTGTCCGTGAATTAAGAAAGCAAGGGCAATGATGCGCGATCCGGGAGGTCGCATTGCCATTGCAGTGCCGCCGCACGCCAATTTCCGGTTGTTTGACGACCACGGGTCGCATGGGATCAATTGGTTGCGAAAAGTCGATTTTGTCGTTGAAGAGCCCTCCCGCTACCTGTTTATCGAACTGAAAGACTACGAAAATCCAGGCTCTTCGCCGCAAACACAATCCAATGACCGCCAGAGATTCTTCAAGGGTGCGATTGACCAGGAGTTATGCGAAAAATTCGTCGATTCCTATTTTTATGAAACGGCGGCTGGCCGCGCTGACAAGCCGGTTGACTATTACATATTGGCGGAAACACGCAGCGAGCTGCGATTACTCAACAAACGCTCAGATGCGCTGTTGCGGCAATTACCCCGTAATGGGCCAATGCTCGCCTCGGGGTTGGAGCTTTGGAAGCGCCCGTTTTTGCGCAGTTTGCTGGTCCTGAATGTCGAGCAATGGAACCACTACCTTCCGGACTACCCCGTTTCAATAATATGACTCCGCTTGCCCTGTTGACCGCAGACAGCTAACCCTGCGCCAACAAACGAGGCTTCCATGTCGAATTCTAATAACGCACCCGTAAAACCCCGCCTGCCGCGCGGCCTGCAAGACCGCAATGCGGGCGACCTCGCTGCTACCGACAAAATGCTGGCGAAAATCCGCGAGGTCTATGAACTCTACGGTTTTGCCGCCGTGGAGACGCCGTTCATCGAATATACCGAGGCGCTGGGCAAGTTTCTGCCCGATACCGACCGGCCCAACGAGGGCGTGTTCTCGTTTCAGGACGACGATGAGCAATGGATGTCGCTGCGCTATGATCTCACCGCGCCGCTGGCGCGCTACGTGGCGGAGAATTTTGACGCTTTGCCAAAACCCTACCGCTCCTATCGCTCCGGTTACGTTTTCCGCAACGAAAAGCCGGGGCCGGGCCGTTTTCGCCAGTTCATGCAGTTCGATGCCGACACGGTGGGCACCGCCAGCGTATCGGCGGACGCCGAGATTTGCATGATGGCGGCGGACACGCTGGAGGGGTTGGGGATCAAGCGCGGCGATTACGTCATCAAGGTGAATCACCGCAAGGTGCTGGACGGGGTGATGGAGGCGATTGGGCTGGGCGGCGCGGAGAACGTGGGGCGGCGGCTGACTGTGCTGAGGGCTTTAGACAAATATGACCGACTGCATTGGGCAGGTGTAGAACAACTGCTTGGCAGCGGACGCCGTGACGAAAGCGGAGATTTTACCAAAGGTGCAGGTTTAAATGAGGATCAAATTCGCCCATTGAGGGCTTTTTTTGAGATTTCTGAACAATCAGCGGAAAGTTTTGCTTCCCTTCCAATTTGGGAGCAAGACGATTCCGCGTTCATTTATCGGGAATTTGATCAACGTGCTGGTGGTTTCGTTGATCAAATTTTCTCGACGCATGTCCCGGGAAGCCTTCCAATTAAAAATCAACAAACTATTGAATTGATGCGTGCTTGGCTACCGCAAACGACTGCAATTTCACAATCGTTGGATGAACTGAATGCCATTTCTAACTTCTTTGAAGCTGGGCAATATGGATCCAAGCGAGTCAGGATAGATTTTTCCGTAGTCCGAGGCCTTGAATACTACACCGGCCCTGTCTTCGAGGCCGAACTCACCTTCGAGGTCAAGGGCGACGACGGCAAGCCCGTCCGCTTCGGCTCGGTCGGAGGCGGCGGGCGATATGACGGGCTGGTAGGGCGGTTCCGGCCCGATTCCGTGCCCGCCACCGGTTTTTCCATCGGCGTCTCGCGCCTGTTTGCGGCGCTCAAAGCCATCAAATCGCCCATCGTTACCGGCACGGAAAAGCCCGGGCCGGTGGTGGTGCTGGTGATGGACAAGGGGCAGGAGGGGCACTACCTCGTGTTGGTTCAAAAGCTGCGCGAGGCCAACATCCCCGCCGAAATGTATCTCGGCTCCGCCGGCATGAATGCCCAGCTCAAATATGCCGACAAACGCGGTTCGCTCGTCGCCGTCATTCAAGGCTCGAACGAGCGCGAAAAAGGCGAGGTGACGATCAAGGATCTCGTGCTGGGCGCGCAGCTCGGCTTTGGCAGCAAGGACCGGGCGGATTATCTCGAACTCAAGCAAAAAGCCCAGTTTGCAGTACTGGAGACCGAAATGGTAGCGGCGGTGCGCAAAGTGCTGGCGCGGCACGAATAGCTGCGCCGCACTGGAAAAGCTACTGGCATTCCTTCGCCACCCGGTCCAGCGCCTGGCCCAATCCGCTGAGCGAATAATGGTCGGTGGTGACATTGCCTTTGGCGGAGGGCATTTTGATGACCAACTTGCTGCCCTTGCGCAGGGCGGCGACAAACTTGGGCTCTTCGGCCGGGTTTTTCACCCAAGCATTGCTGCCCTTGCCCAGCATGTCAAAACTCTCGTCGCCAATCTCGGCGGGGGTGACCGATCCGTCCTTGACGCCAAAACCCATGATCACCGACACCTCGTTCTTCAGGTTCTCAGCCGGTCGGGTCGAGATGAAAATATAGGCGGGGTCGCGCTTCAGGCTGGCGGGCAGCCGGTCCTTGGGCTGGGCGAGGGCGTAGCAGGTCTTGGCCTTCTCACCTTTGCTGACATACACGCTCCAGTCCCCGGTGGTCGCCACCAGATCGGGCTTGTTTTTGTCCCCCGGCTTGCCTTTGTCAGGGATTTTGCCGGCGGCGGCAGGTTTTTCTTTTTTGGGAATGGTTTTGGCTTGTGCGCCACCGGCCAGTATCAGGGCCGGCAAGGCCAGCGCGACGGTGGCGGTGGAGATCAATCGTCGTATCATGTTCACAATCCGGTGGGTGTGGGGCTGGCAGGGCATCATACCCTTGCCGTATCGCCAGCCAACACAAAAGATTAGAGCCATTGGATCGGGGCATTTTTCAGGCAGGGATGTTAATATGTCCGCAACGGTTGCAGGCGCGGGAACATTGGCGTGCAAATTGGCGTTGTGCCGGGGCTTGCAAGACTCTAGTCAGGAATATCAGCCGGGTTTTCGCACCCGCCATGCAGAGCAAGGCGCATTTTGACGACGACGACCCCCCTTGCCATTGAGCATGCCGCCCTGGCCGTGGCGGTGGCACAGGCGCGGGGACAAGGCTGCCTTCGCTGTCCTGTTTGATTTTTACGCCCCGCGCATCCGCGCCCAGCTGGTGCGGATGAAAATGGATGCCGCCAGCGCCGAGGAGGTGACGCAGGATGTGATGATCATCCTGTGGCGCAAGGCGGCGATGTTTGATCCGGCCAAAGCCTCGCTCGCCACCTGGCTCTACCGCATCGCACGAAACAGCCGGATTGACGCGCTGCGCCGCCAGCGGGTGGATTATTTTGACCCGATGGAGCCAGGTTTTGACCGCGAGGATGAAACGCAGGTGGCCGCCGACAGTCGCCTTGACGCCAGCCAGCGCGAGGAAAAGCTGCAGGCCGCCCTGCAAAGCCTGCCGGAAGAACAGATCATGCTGGTCAAGCTGGCGTTTTTTGACGGCCTGTCGCATTCGGAAATTGCCGTGCGGGCCAATTTGCCAATGGGCACGGTAAAATCTCGCATCCGCCTCGCCTTCGCCCGGCTGCGGCGGGCTTTGGCGGATTTGGGCGTGATTGACGCGGTATAGGGAGCAGGAAATGCGGGCGTTGCTATGCAGGGAATATGGACCACCGGAAACCCTGGTGATGGGAGAAGTTGCGGCCCCCATGGCCCAGCCGGGCGAAATACTGGTTGACGTCGCTTTCGCCAGCCTGAACTTCATGGACACGCTGATTATCCAGAACAAATATCAGGTGAAGCCGCCGCTGCCCTTCTCCCCCGGTGCCGAATTTTCCGGCCACGTTTCCGCACTGGGCGCGGGTGTCACCGGCTTTGCCATTGGCGAGCGTGTCGCCGGGTTCACCGGCTATGGCTGCGCCCGTGCGCAGGTCGCCTGCCCCGCCGTGCAGGCCTTTGTGCTGCCAGCCGGGGTGCCGCTGGACAAGGCGGCGGGCCTATGCGTCACCTATGGCACCACCCTGCACGCGCTCAAGCAGCGCGCGCACCTGAAAAAGGGCGAGACTCTCGCTGTGCTGGGGGCCTCCGGCGGCGTTGGTCTGGCGGCGGTCGAAATCGGTGCGCTGATGGGCGCGCAGGTGATCGCCTGTGCTTCCTCGCCGGAAAAGCTGGATTTTGCCATGGGCGCGGGGGCCTCACAGGCCATCGACTATTCCAGGACCAGTTTGAAGGACGCATTGAAGGCTGCCACCGGCGGTCGCGGGGTGGATGTAATCTACGATCCTGTCGGCGGCGCGCTCAGCGAAGCCGCCCTGCGCGCCATCGCTTGGGAAGGCCGCCACCTCGTCATCGGCTTTGCGGCGGGGGAAATCCCGCGCATTCCGCTCAATCTCGCCTTGCTGAAAAGCTGCGACATTGTCGGCGTGTTCTGGGGCGAGTTCGTCCGCCGCTCGCCGTCGGTGCACATGGCCAATATGGCGCAGATCGCCGGATGGGTCGCGGGTGGAAAACTCTCCGCCCATGTCCATGCGGTCTATCCGCTGGCGGAAGCGGCGGCGGCTTTGGGTGTGCTGACGCGGCGGGAGGCGTTGGGGAAGGTGTTGCTGAAGCTGTAGCGCCAGCCCAGGGCAATCGGGTGAAACGAAACCACCCCGCCTTCATGCCGGGGAGGCCTTCCTCAGGGCGTCTCGAAGCGGGATGCGGGGTGGTTTGCGACCACGACGCTTGCCCCATGGTTCGAGACGCTCCGCAAGGGCTGCGCTCCGCTCCATGAGGGAAGCTTGAGCCTCCAAAACACACTTTACCCGGTGGCCCTGAGTCCGGCACTTCCTTTCACCGCCAAAACGTCCTATCTTCCCACCCGTTGCAAGGAGCACACCTATGTCATCATCCTTCCCCCGCCTTCGCGCCCTCGCCGCCGCAATCCTCATCGGCCTCTCCGTCGCAGGCTGCGGCTATAATAATATCCCGACGCTGGAAGAATCAGCCAAGGCGCAATGGGCCGAGGTGCAGAACCAGTACCAGCGCCGCTCCGACTTGATCCCCAATCTGGTTGCCACCGTGCAGGGCTATGCCAAGCAGGAGAAGGACGTGCTGACCGCCGTGGTCGAAGCCCGTGCCAAAGCCACCTCTGTCAAGATTGATGCCTCCACCATTACCGATCCGGAAAAGCTCAAGGCGTTTCAGGATGCGCAGGCGCAATTGTCCGGCGCGCTTGGCCGCCTGCTGGCGGTTTCGGAAAATTACCCGGACCTGAAATCCAACCAGAACTTTCTGGCCCTGCAATCGCAGCTGGAAGGCACCGAGAACCGCATTGCCGTCGCCCGCAAAACCTATATAGGGTCGGTGCAGACTTATAATACGGAGCTGAAAACCTTCCCCGGCATTTTCTGGGCTTCGACCTTCTTTCGCGCCAAC
>JAYVYA010000131.1:0-7537 GCA_043784745.1 Hyphomicrobiales bacterium | reverse complement strand
TGGCTTGAAGAAGATGCGATAAGCGGTAATGCGCCCTCGCGTGTCGAACGCAATCATCCCGTCACAGTTCATTAATCCTTGCAGCAGTTCTTCACATCGCTGAAGGCCGAGGATTGACTCTGCCGTATTTGCAGTTTGAAATTCCCTAAACGCGGTTTGGAAGTCGAGCAATGGTGATACCTCTACCGCATCTTTCAATTGAGGAACGTGAGAAATCTTTTCACCGCAGATTAACATTGTGCCGTGGGAGGAAGTAAGCAATGCGTCTAAGAGTCTGGCAAAATATGGTTTGAAATCTTTGCTGATATTTTCGTCGAGATCGGCGCAACACTCCGCCGCAAATTTTTCGATCAACAAACTTGAATTTGCTGGCTCCCTCACGGTTGAGAATATGAAGGTAAGGTTGTGGCCTTTTGCGCCCCTCATTTCTATCGTATTGACGCTAGTTTTTCTAAGGAGGATGCAGAGCTGTTTTGGATTAATGGTAATTGCTTCATAGAGAGGGATCGCAGTCGGCAATCGGAAGTAGGTGAAGACACCATAGTTTAGCTGCGCACTATCGGTGCGTTCGATGAAGATGAACCAGTTGTCGCCGGAAAGCGGCGCGCAATCTTTCAGGATTTTTGGGCCTGAAGCAGGATCAAGCAGGGCGGTGCCGATTCTGTGTGAAACAGCGCCTGGAAAGGTGCTAAGGAATTCCAACAGGGAGTCGCAGAAGACGATATTGGGGGCGAACTCCATCCCTTCGTCTCGATAGTTGAGGAGAGCGCCAGCCAAATAGCCAAGGAGGTTTTGCGATGGAGCACAGGCCTTGTGCTCATCGATCAACAGGTCATTGATCCGCCCTGTTGCCTGTTCCCGGAAGCTAATGAATTTTGTTTCAGGCATGGTGTCTAAAAACACTTAATTGACGCGACATCCTTGATAGCTTCCGGTTCTGCCCACATCTGGCATGTTCTAAGGATTTTGGCAACCTATCAAGCCAATTCTCAAAAATCGTGTGTTTCGAAAACCCAATTCTAAAAAATTATCCCAATAGGGCCTTTGCGAAGGCGACAAAACGTCGGCAGAGGCTAAACCACATTATCGGGCGCGGGCGCGCCTGCGAGATGCGGATCAATCTCGATTTGTATTGCGGGATGATTGATCTTGATTCTCCTTTGGCCCGGAAATGCAGAGGGTTGAGCAGCCTTCAGCCCGCCTGTTTCAAGCCGCCAAATCCGGGGGCGGGCAGCCACCAGCCATGAGGTCGCAAGGCGAAATGGCGCGCCGTTCCCACCCCGGATCGCGGACTTTCCAGCCCGCCGCTTCCGCCGCAACAATCCTGGCAGCATGGCAAGCCGGACGCGCCCCAGGAGCGGGCTGGAAAGCCTTCCGCCTATCCCAAATGATGCACCGGCGTCATGCCATAGACCGGTGTGGCAATTCCCTCCATCCGCGCCTTGATTTGCAGGGAGAGAAATTGTGAATAATGCCGGGACTGGTGCAGATTGCCGCCGTGGAACCACAGGCCGGGCTGTTGCACCGGTTTCCACATATTGCGCAATTCGCCCTCCCACGGGCCGGGATCCTTGCTGGTATCCGAGCCAAGGCCCCAGCATTTTCCGACCTTGTCGGCCACTTCTTGCGAGATCAGTTGCGCCGCCCAGCCATTCATCGAGCCATAGCCGGTGGCATAGACGATGAGATCCGCAGCAAGCTCGCTGCCATCCTCCATCACCACGCCATGCGGCTTGATCTGCCTGACCGCGCCTTGTTTCAGCTTGACCCTGCCATCAATGATCAGTTGCGACGCGCCAACGTCAATGTAATAGCCTGAACCGCGGCGCAAATATTTCATGAACAGGCCGGAGCCATCCTCGCCGAAATCGAGCATGAATCCGGCCCTGCGCAAGCCTTCGTAAAAGCCCGCATCGCGCTTTTCCATTTCCTGGTAGACCGGCATCTGGAACCCGGCCATGATCTTGTAGGGCACGGAAGCGAAAATCAAATCGGCCTTGTGGTGGTCAATGCCGTTTTTGATCGCACTTTCGGAATAGAGGCCGCCCAGCCCCAGATCCATCAACGTATCGGAGCGGGCGATAAGGGTGCTGGAGCGTTGCACCATGGTCACCTCTGCGCCGTGTTCCCACAAGTCGGCGCAAATGTCATGGGCGGAATTATTGGAGCCGATGACGACACATTTCTTGCCAGCAAAGCCGTCGCCGCCGGTGTGGCGGCTGGAATGGTGCTGAACACCTTTGAAAGTCTCCTGTCCGGGATAGGCGGCGAGGTTGGGCACGGCAGACATGCCGGTGGCAAGCACCAGCTGTTTGGGGTGCAGCACCAGTTTCTTGCCGTCGCGCTGGACTGTGACGCTCCACTCGCCTTTGGCCGCATCATATTCGGCATGGTCGCAGGTGGCGTTGCACCAGTAATTCAGCTCCATGACCTTGGTGTACATTTCCAGCCAGTCGCCAATCTTGTCCTTGGGCGAAAATACCGGCCAGTCATCGGGGAAGGGCAGATAGGGCAAATGATCATACCAGACCGGATCATGCAGGCAGAGTGACTTGTAGCGCTTGCGCCAGCTGTCGCCGGGCCGCTGGTTTTTCTCGATGATGATGGCGGGCACGCCCAGCCGTCGCAGCCGTGCGCCAAGGGCAATGCCGCCCTGGCCGCCGCCAATGATCAGGCAATAGGGCTGTTTGGTATAGCCCAGTTCCGCCTCTTCCTTGGCGCGTTGTTCGGCCCAGTTGAGGCGGCCTTTCTCGACACCGTGTTTCACGCCCTTGACGCGCGCCGGGCCGGTTTTTTCTTCAAAACCTTTTAGCCCGGTCATGGTGGTCAGCAGGGTCCAGCATTTGTCCCCCTTCAGGCGGATGTGGCCATAGCCATGCGCCACCGCCGTCTCGAACCGGACCCAGGCTTCGCTCACCCCGCCCGCCTCGCTGGCTTCGCCCTCAATCTGCCAGTTATGCGGTTTAACGTGCGGCAGGCTGGCCTTCAGCATGTCAAAAATCGCCTTGTGGCCCTCCATCGTCTTAATGTTCCAGGTGAAAGTAACCAGATCGCGCCAGTAGCAATCGGTATCAAAAAGCGCGGTGGCACCTTTGAGGTCGGCCTTTTCCAGGGCGCTGGAAAAGTTGTTCAGGAATGTTTTGACATGCTGGGTCGCCAGACTGTCCGCCATGATTTCCTCCCGGTCTGCTGCGGACCCGTTATGGGGTTCCAGTCAAAAGACTAGCCTTCCTGCGGATTTGTGCAAGCTCGGCCTGCCAAAACGCTTGACGGGCATGCGTTGTCGAAGGGCAACATGCCAGAACGTTGCGATTTGATTGGTGCGGCGATTTTAGTGGTCAAAAGGTCGATCCGCTTGCGCTTTATTTCTGCAAAATCCCGGCGTATAAGCCCCGCGCACGGGTCATCATGCGGGTGGCAATGGCCGGGCACAATCGCCGGGAATTTCCAGGCCCTCATCTTGAACGGAGCCGTTGCTGATGCCGAAATATCTCTCTTCCCTGTCGGGCTGCGCCTTGCTGGCCGGCATGATGGCACTGTCCCTGCCTGCCGCCGCGACGGTTCTGGCCAAGGTAGACGGCGTTGAAATCACGGATACCGATCTCAAGATTGCGATGGACGAACTGGGCCCGACCCTGCCCAAGCAGCTGGAAGGCAAAGCCCGCGATGCCTATGTGCTGGACTATCTGATTGACGTGACGCTGGTGGCCAAAAAGGCCGAGGCCGACAAACTGGCCGACACGCCGGAATATGCCCAGCAGATCAAGTTTTTCCGCCAGAAAATCCTGATGGAAGCGGAAATGGGCGTGCTGGCCAAGACCGCCGTGACCGACGCGGCGGTGACGGCCGTCTATGAGACGGCCAAGGCGGCGCAGAAGCCGGAAGAGGAAGCCCACGCCCGCCACATTCTGGTGCCGACGGAAGAGGAGGCCAGGGCGGCGCTGGCCCGTGTCAAAGCTGGCGAGGATTTTGCCAAGCTGGCCACCGAATTGTCGAAGGATCCGGGTTCACAGGGCGGCGATCTCGGCTGGTTTACCCGCGAGCGCATGGTGCCGGAATTTGCCGAGGCCGCCTTCAAGCTGGCACCTGGGCAGATTTCTGATCCGGTCAAAAGCCAGTTTGGCTGGCACGTCATCAAGCTGGAGGAAAAGCGGACCAAGCCGTTCCCGGACCTCGACGCCGTGCGGGAACAGGTCAACCGTTATGTCATGCAAAAAGCGCAGAGCGAGATGATCCTGAAGCTGCGCGAAGCGGCCAAGGTGGACCGGCTGGTGCCCGAAGCACCGGTGTCGGAAGCGCCCAAGCAATAGGGTCAGGCGATCCTTCCCGATTGTAGCCTGTCTGCGGTTAATCTATCATCTGGGGCCGGGGGGACGTGCAATGACTATGGATGCGGGCGTTTTAGCTGGTGCGGATTGCATTGACGCCCCTGTTTTCACCTTTGAAAACATGGGGTTCCGCCGCCAGCACAATCCCGACAGGATTGTGCCGGCTTTTGTCCCGGGAGACGTTCCGGGATATCGGGCCGTGCGGCTGGCTGTAAAATCAGGCTCCTACCAGGCACCGCTTTGCAATCCCGCCGACGTGGAAAATGACCGGTGCGAATTATGGGGCCGCCAGATGCCCTTTCCCACGGAAGCATGGTTCGGCTTTGCCATTCAAATTCCGGATGATTTTCCTGCCATGCCGCAGCGCTGTGTCGTGGCGCAAATCAAGTGCCCGTTTCATTTGAGCATTGATCCCAGCCCAGTGTTTTCTCTGCGCATCGACCAGCGCCGCTGGCTAGCGACCATTGAACATCTCTATGAGGAAAGTGATTTTGAGGCAAAGCGGTTCCTAAGCAAGGCGGGTGTTCCCGGCACTTGCCCGCAGAATGGTGTGCCAGCTCTCCAGCACGCGAAATTTCCGCCCGACCCGGCTTCGGCAACCCAAATTCGGGCAATTCTTGCAACTGACGGCAGGGAATTGCCGCCCGACCTGCGGGCGGACCGTAATTTTAGCTGGTGCACGACAGGGGTTCGCGTCACCACTTCCGGGCTTTTGCCGCTTGTTTCCAGCCGCTGGGTTGATTTCATTGTCCATTTCGACCCGGCGGGCGGGCTTGTCGAATTGTTTTGCGACAATCTGCCGGTGGCCAGCGCCAGAGGCGTGCTCGGGAAAGCCGCAAGCGAACAGTCGAACCAGTATTTGAAAGTGGGAATCTACCGCGATCAGGTTCCCAATAATCCTGTTGCTGACCCTAACCAGTGGTCCTTTGCAGATGAACTGGCTATCCATGCCGGACATTTGCGTTCCGGCCATTCACTGGCGGAAGTTACCCGTGCTTTGCCAGAAACGCTGGTTGCTTGATTGACAGACCGGCGCGGGCCCCTGGTTGCGCGGAAATTTTGCACCTTGAAAGTTCCAGATATGGCCGATTCCCTCAACCGCCGCGCTGTCCTGCAAGCTGCGGCGGCCTCCGCCATTCTGGCGGCAGCTGCAGGTGGCAGCGCAGCGCTGGCGGCGGAGGGGCTGAAAACGGGCGCGGCGCGGCCTTTCAGCTTTGCCGGGCTGAAACAGATCGCGCGCGACATGGCGGGGCTGCCTTATATCGAGCCAGCAAAACCCGCCCCGGAAATTGTAGCCCAGATTGATTATGAGGCGTGGGGCAACATCCGCTTCAACCCTTCGCATGCGTTGTTTGCGGAAGGGCCGGGCCAATTTCCGGTGACATTTTTCCATCTTGGCACGTATTTTCGCAAATCGGTGCAGATGAACCTGGTCGAGAACGGCATGGCGCGCACCATTGCCTATGATCCCGCGCTGTTTGACATGCCCGCCGGTTCCCTCGCCCGGCAATTGCCTGACAGTGTCGGGTTTGCCGGGTTCCGTATTCAGGAGCCACGCGGGCAAAAGCTGGACTGGCGCAAAAATGACTGGGTGGCGTTTCTGGGGGCCGCCTATTTCCGCGCCATTGGCGAACTCTACCAATATGGCCTTTCTGCCCGCGGCGTGGCGCTGGACATTGCCGTGGCCGGCAAGCCGGAGGAGTTTCCGGACTTTTCCCAGTTCTACATTAGCCCGATGGAGGGAGACAGCATCATTATCCACGCGCTGATGGAGGGCCCCTCGATTGTCGGGGCGTATCAATTCATCATGACGCGCGGCACGGGCGTGGTGATGCAGATTGAGCAGGCTTTGCACCTGCGCCGGGATATCAGCCGCTTTGGCCTCGCCCCGCTGACCTCAATGTACTGGTTTTCCGAGACTGTCAAAGCCAAGGCGGTGGACTGGCGGCCGGAAGTGCATGATTCGGACGGGCTGGCTTTGTGGACAGGAGCGGGCGAGCGCATCTGGCGCCCGCTCAACAATCCCGCGCACATTATGGTTTCCGCCTTTGGCGACGAGCACCCGCGCGGCTTTGGCCTGTTGCAGCGCGACCGGGTGTTTGACCATTACCAGGACGGGGTGAATTACGAGCGCCGCCCGAGCCTGTGGGTCGAGCCGAAGGGCGATTGGGGCAAGGGCGCGGTGCAGCTGGTCGAAATCCCCACCGATGATGAAATCCACGACAATATCGTGGCGCAATGGGTGCCGGAAAAGCCGGCGCGCGCGGGCGATGTGGTGGAACTGGCCATGACGCTGCACTGGCTGGCGGATGAGCCTTATCCCTCGCCACTGGGGCGCTGTGTTGCCACCCGCCTCGGCAATGGCGGCCAGCCCGGCCAGCCCCGGCCCAAAGGCGTGCGCAAGTTTATGGTGGAGTTCTTAGGCGGCCCGCTGGAGAACATTCCCTTCGGCATCAAGCCCGAACCAGTGCTGACCGCCTCACGCGGCACGTTTTCGTATATGTTTGCCGAGGCTGTGCCAAATGGCGTGAGCGGCCACTGGCGGGCGCAGTTTGATTTGACGGTGAGCGGGGATGAGCCGGTGGAAATGCGGTGCTTTTTGCGCGCGGGCGGGGAGGTGCTGACGGAGACCTGGGCGATGCAGTATCATCCGTTTTGAGGGGGGATGAGGCCGATTTGGGTGAGGAAGACGCGCAACTCGGTCTCAACCATCGCTGCGCGGTTAATTGAGTTGAAGTCCAGCATCTTGCTAATCTCAGCCCGCGTTCTGCCCTTTTCGTAGCCATTCCAGTGTTTTTTCAATTCCGCAATCGCTAAAGGGGAGTTGGCAGGCTTGTGTTGTGCAAAACCCTCCAGATGGCGCAACAACAAGGCCTCATGGCACGGTGATTGCCAGATAATTTCAACGCCATGCCGGGTTGCCAATTCAACAATGCGATTTTTCCATTCAAGCTTTCCGCCAACTCTGTCCTCGTCAATCAAGACAAATTTCTTGGTAATTCTTAAATCCTTATATTTCGGTTGCTCCAAAATTTGGATTGCCCGTCGAACAAGTTGCTCGGGATCGCCAGCGCCCGGACTGAGCTTTTCTATTTTAAGAAAGCAGCGAGGTAATTACCCACCCTTATTTCCGCTGATTTTTCCGCCCCTTGCCAATCCCGCGAAACTCTGAATCCATGGGGGCATGGACCGGACTGATTTGCAGCGGC
>JAYVYA010000130.1:0-9866 GCA_043784745.1 Hyphomicrobiales bacterium | reverse complement strand
CTGATGGATGGCGAAAAACCGCTGGACGCGGCTGCCTTCGCCGCCCGCCTGACGCGCGTGCTGGCGAAAGCAGCGGGGTAATGGCCTTGACCGGCGCTGACCTTTCCCGGCAGGCCGCGATTGCGCAGCTGGCCGGGGAATTTGCGGCGGGCCAGATCGAATCACCGGCGCTGGACGCACGTTTGCTGGTTTGCGCCGCAGCAGGCCTGGACCGCGCCGCCTTGCTGCGGGACCCTGATCTGCCCCTTGGGCAAGCCGCAGCATTGGTGCAGGAATACGCCCGGCGGCGGCTGGCGGGGGAGCCGGTGGCCCGCATCCTCGGCCATCGCGAATTCTGGAGCCTCAGGCTCAGGGTGACACCGGATGTGCTGGACCCGCGCGCCGATACCGAGGTGCTGGTAGAGGCCGCACTGGCATTTGCCGGAGCCCGGCGGGATGAGGCGCTGCACATTCTCGATTTAGGCACCGGTTCGGGTGCCCTGCTGGCAGCGTTGCTGACCGAATGGCCGAAGGCGCAGGGCCTCGGCATCGACCGCTCAGCGCAGGCTTGCGCCGTGGCCCAGGGCAATCTGGATCAGCTCGGGCTTGGCGATCGTGGCCGGATCAGCTGTGCCGACTGGAATGAAGCCTTTGCGCTGTCCATGACTTTCGATCTGGTGGTCTCCAATCCGCCCTATATTGAAACCGCCATCATCGCCACGCTCGCGCAGGAAGTCCGCGCCCATGATCCGCCGGGGGCACTGGATGGCGGCGTGGACGGGCTGGATTGCTACCGCCGGCTGGCCAAAATCCTGCCCGCCCTGCTGAAGCCCGGCGGCATCGCCATACTGGAACTGGGGGCAGGACAAGCAAAAGCTGTCCGCACGCTGGCGGAAGCGTCAGGGCTGGAGGTGCTGGCCCTGCGTCCCGATCTGGCGGGCATCGAGCGCGCGCTGGTACTGCGGCGCGCTAGCCGGCGGGGTTGACCAATTTGCAATGCAGCCAGTCTCTTGTTGCAGCGGTGTAATCCCGCTGCCATATCCTCCCTTGCAAGTTTTGCCAAACTGGCGCAACCGTGCGGCCTGTTTCACGATCAAAGTTGTCACATGACCATCGCCAGCGGCACTGCCAGCACCAAACTGCCTGCCCTTCCCGGCTTTGATGCGATTTCCGAGATTTTTGCGGCGCTGGCTGTCGAAGCCGGGCTGGCGGTGATGAAAGTCTACGGCGAAGCTTTCGCCTACCGCACCAAGGCCGATCATAGTCCGGTCTGCGACGCCGATGAACAGGCGGAAGCCATTATTCTGGAAGGGCTGGCCCAAAAACTCCCCGGCGTGCCGGTGGTGGCGGAGGAAGCCGCTTCGCGCGGCGAAATCCCCAAATGCGGCAACGCGCTGATTCTGGTCGATCCGCTGGATGGCACCCGCGAATTCCTCGGCCGCAATGGTGAATTCACCGTTAATATCGCGCTGGTGATTGATGGCGTGCCGCATGCAGGGGCTGTCTATGCTCCGGCGCTGGGCAAGCTGTGGTTTGCCGGGCAACATGCCTTTGTCTGCGAGGTCGCGCCTGGTGCCGCCCTCCCTCCCCGCGCGGACTGGCGGGCAATCCATGTCCGCCCCGCTCCAGAGGGCGCGCTGGTGGCCTTGGCCAGCCGTTCGCATTGCGATGCGGAGACGGAGGCCTTTTTGGCCCGCCTGCCCATTGGCGAGCGCCGCTCGGCTGGTTCCTCTCTCAAATTCTGTTCCCTCGCCGAGGGCGGCGCGGATGTTTATCCGCGCTTTGGGCCGACGATGGAATGGGATACCGCCGCCGGGGACGCCGTGCTGCGCGCCGCCGGCGGGGCCGTTTTGGCGCGCAATGGCTCGCCCCTGCTCTACGGCAAGTCCGCCAGCCATTACCGCAACTCGGCCTTCATCGCTTGGGGCGACACCAGCGCGGCCATCCGCCAGGGTTGGATTTAACACTTCGTTAACCAAAAAGCGCCAAGTCTGTTTCTCGCGTTCTTGGCCATCTCTGGCCAAAGCGTGCCATGCGCCTGCCATGTTTGCCGCGCAAACAAAGTTGGCATGACACATGACAGGGGAGCAAACATGACAGGTTTGACACGCCGGGGTCTATTGGTCGCCAGCGGGGGGCTGATGGCTTGCGCCGCAGCCTCCTCCCCCTTGCTGGCTCAAGACGGGCGGCTCGCGCCATTTTCCAGCAACGAGCTGATCGACAATGGCCACCGCTTCTTTGGGTCGATCTCCCGCGGCCTTGCCACCGGCATTGAAGCCGCCACCCGCCGCTGGGGCAAGCCCAACGGCTATGTGCTTGGCCAGGAAGCATCGGGGGCCTTTATCGGCGGCCTGCGCTATGGCGAGGGCACGATGTACACCCGCAATGCCGGAGACCAGCATGTCTACTGGCAGGGGCCCTCGCTGGGCTTTGATGCGGGTGCCGATGGCGACCGCACGATGATGCTGGTTTATAACCTGCCCTCTACCAGCGCCATCTACCGCCGGTTCGGCGGGCTGGACGGTTCGGCCTATTTCATCGGCGGCTTCGGCTTTACGGCGCTGACAGCCGATGACATGGTGGTGGTGCCAATCCGCTCCGGCGTCGGTGCCCGGCTCGGCATCAATCTGAGTTACCTCAAATTCACCGCGCAATCGACCTGGAACCCGTTCTGACGGATCGGGTGGTTTTGTCTTGCCCGGCGGCCCGCAGCATGGTTCAACCGCGCTGTTTTCTGGTGGATGGCAATCTTGATCGAACAGGGGATGTTTTTCGCACTTGGCTTCCTCGTGATGGGGTTGCTCTGGCTATTGTTCCTGCCGTTCTACTGGCGCAGGGCCGTCAGACTGTCCCTGCGCAGGCTGGAGCAGCAAATGCCCCTGTCGATGCGGGAAATCTTTGCCGAGCGCGACGCCCTGCGCGCCGAATTCGCCGCCCGCACCCGCCGCATTGAGCAACGGGCCGAAGCTGCGCTGGAAGCGCGGGCGCAGGACCGGATCGAACTGGGAAGGCAGGCTGGCTTGCTTCAGACTCTGGGCACCGGCCTTGCCTTGGCAGAAACCGCCAACCGCCAGATGGAGGCTGCTGTGGCGCTGGCCGGACGCGAGCGCAATGAGGCAGCGGCGGGATTGTCCGCCTCGCTGGTGGAAATCCATGATGCCAACCGCCTCGCCTTAAAAATCCGGGACCAGCATGACAGGCTGGGGCAGGATCATGAAGAATTGCTCAGCCAGGCCGACAACCAGCGCGCCACCATCGCCTCGCTGGAAACTCGCGCCGCCGGACTGGAAATCCGCCTGGGGGATGCCAGCCGCGCGCTGGAAAATGCCCTCGCCGCCCGGCGGGCAGATGCCGATGAGGCCACGGCACTGGCAGCAGCGTTGGGCGAATCCGGCCACAAGCTGCAAGAGTTGCAAAGCGCGCATTCCGGGTTGCTGGGCGTTCACGCCGGCGCGGGCGTGCGGATAGCCGATTTGCACACGCAGTTGACAGGCGAGTTCGGGAAGGTGATTGCGGCACGGGCTGAACTCGACGCCCAAACCTCGCGGGCGGAACGGGCGGAGGTCCAAAACGCCGAAGCCCTGCGCCGGGAGAAGGATTTACGCACCAGTTTGCAGCGCCAGATGGACATGGCCCGTGCTTCCGATGCCAATCTGGCCAAACGGCTGGAAAGCCTGCGCGCCGAAAACAGCCGCTTGCAGGGCGAGCTGGAACAGGTCCGCAGCCAGCTGGCAGCCATTGCGGTCCCAGCCCTGTCCGCCTCGCCGGAACCGGACGGGGAAGACCAGGCCCGGCTGCGCGCCGCCATCAGCCATATCGGGGCTGAAATGACCCGCCTGGCCCATGCCCTCGAATTGTCTGGCCAACAGGACACGGCTCCTGTCGCCGAAAAGCTTAAGCAATTGCAGGCCCGCGCCTCGCGCCCTGCCATGGCCAATTAATCAGCCGCCGGTTGACCTGCCCGCACCCGTCCCCTAGAGTTTTGTTGTCATTGCCGGATTAGTCCGGGCGAAACATCCCGCAACACACGGAGCCTACATGCGCAAACTTTCCTTAGCTCTCCTGTCCGCTGTCGCGCTTGCCATGAGCGGCATGGCCGCGCGGGCGCTGGACCTTGAGGTTTCCAACGAATCGAAAACCGCGATCCACCACATTTATATGTCGGCTGTGGGCGAGAAAAACTGGGGTGAAGACCAGTTGGGCGATTCGGACGAGGACACAATTGATCCGGGCGACACCTATACCATCAACGACATTTCGCCCGGCAATTATGACCTGAAGCTGGTGGCGACCGACAAGACGGTCTGCGTGATCGGCAATGTCCGCTTTGGGACCGACAAGACCTGGACGGTCACCGAAGCCATGCTCGACAAGTGCAATAACCAATGAGCCGGGCAGTCATTCCGGCATTATGCGCGGTTTGTCTGTTGTTTGCCCTGCCCGTCGGCGCGGAAATCGCGCAGGCGGACAGGGACCGGCTGGTGCTGGTTTACAAAATCACTATTTCGCAGGAAATCTGCGGTTTTGAACTCACCGACCAGCAAGCCTCGGCTTTAGGCAGTGTGAGCGACAAGCTGGAAGGCGAGCTGGAAATCAGCGAGGACGACGCGCAGAAACTTTATGACGAAACCTCCGCCGTGCTGGTTGCCCGGAAAAGCAAAGGCCTGTGTGATCCCATGGGCGAATGGGCTAGGGCCTACAAGCAAGGGCTGGAAACGCTGGTGAAATAGCCGCTCCGGCACGCGGGCGTTCCAGGGAGTGGCGGCCCGGATGCGCTTGGGACGCGGTCCGGGCTATTCCAAACCTTTCATCGCCAGATCCACCTTGTTCTGAATGCCGGAATCATCCCGCTGCACCAGCAATGCCGCATTCTGCGCCAGCGTCTCGCACAGGGTCTCGACCCAGCCGCGCTCATTTTTGGCAAAATCGCTCAGCACATAGGCATAGACCTGCGCCTTGTCGCCGGGATGGCCGATGCCGATGCGGGCGCGGCGGTAATCATTGCCGATATGGGCGGAGATGGAGCGCAGGCCATTGTGCCCGGCATTGCCGCCGCCCAGCTTGACGCGGAACTTGCCCGCGCCAAGGTCCAGCTCGTCATGCAGCACCAGCACATCGGCGGGCGCGAGCCTGTGGAAGCGCACGGCATCGGCCACAGCGCGTCCCGATTCGTTCATGAAGGTTTCGGGCTTGAGCAGCAGCACCTTCTCGCCAGCAATCATGCCCTCGCTGGCGCGGCCGTGGAATTTGGCGCGGAAGGGCGGGAAATTGTGAACGCGCGCCAGCCGGTCCAGCGCCATGAAACCGATATTATGGCGGTTGCCGCTATATTCGGGGCCGGGATTGCCGAGGCCGGTGAAGAGAAGCACGGGAAAACCTGAAGGCTGAAAACGCTGTGCCGACCCCTTGCCACGGGACGGTGCAAATGGAAAGGCAGGGCGGGCTTGCCGCGCCCTGGTTCGCAAACGGCTGAAAGCCCGCCCATTGGCCAAAAGTAAGTTGCGCGCTATCGAAAAAATCAAATTGTGCGCTTGACGTCCGGCGCGGCACCACTAAACTTCTGGTCATGTGCAGTATTTTTTCAAGCATCGATCCACAAAGCTATGCATTTCAGACACGTTCCGTCCGGCTGGGCGGGCATGCCACCTCGATCCGGCTGGAGGCGATGTTCTGGGCGATTCTTGAAGAGATTGCTGCCCTGCAAAATGTCACGCTGGGCCGCTTTTTGAGCAAGCTGAACGACGAGACGCTGGCATTTGACGCGGACGCACCCTTGAATTTTGCCTCCCTGCTGCGTTGCGCCTGCCTGAAATACGTGGCGGAGGGTCGCGGCAATGCGCTCGCTCTGGACCAGCTGCAGCATGATTCCGCCGTCGATCTTGGCGCGCGTCCGAAAGCGGCAAACTCCGTCCATGCGGCCTGAGGATTGGCCCTCGCGGCAAAGTTTGGAGCTGCGATTGAATGTTTTGCCGCGTGTAGTAGCGCGGTACTACCCGGCAGGACGAAAGGCACTTTAGGAATCAGGAATGATGTCAGGATTTGCCCTTTCAAGAGCCTTTGCTGCCGCTTTTCCAAGCCTGTTGCTGTTTGGCAGCGTCCCGGCGCTTGCGCAGGACGCGGCGGCGGGCAAGGCCCAGTTTCTCACTTCCTGCGGTGTTTGTCACAGCGTGGAGCCAGGGGCTTCGCCCCGGCAGGGTCCAGGCTTGGACGGCGTCTACGGCCGTGCCGCCGGCACGGTGCCCGGCTTCAAATATTCCGATGCCCTGAAGGCCGGCGGCTGGGTCTGGGACGAGGCTACGCTGGATCCGTGGATGGAAAACGCCCAGGCTGTTCACCCGGGAACCACCATGAACTATCGCCAGCGTGATCCTGACAAGCGCCAGGCTATTCTGGGCTTCCTCAAAACCCTGACGAAAGCGCCCTGACCCATGGCCAAAGCCATTCACATGATGATCCGCGTCCTGGACGAGGCACGCTCCATAGCCTTCTATGATGCAGCCTTCGGGCTGAAAGTGGCGGACCGCTTCGGGTTTGACGGGTTCACCCTGGTCTATCTGCGCAACAAGGATGCGGACTTTGAGGTGGAGCTGACCATCAATCATGACCGCAAGGAGCCCTATGTGCTGGGTGACGGCTATGGCCACATCGCCTTTGCGGTCGATGATCTGGCCATTACCCATTCGCATTTTGAAAAAGCTGGCCTGAAGCCCACCGCCGTGAAAGAATTTTTCCGCGAGGGTGCCCTGCTGGCAAAATTCTGCTTTGTGCAGGACCCCGATGGCTATAAAATTGAAGTTCTGCAAAAACACGGAAGATATTGCTGACGCAAGGCCGCCAAAAGAGCGGCCATTGCCAGAAAACGACAACCAAGGGAGAAACGCATATGAAAGACCAAATCCTGGCACAAGGCGATGTGCCGGTGGATCGCCGCCGGTTTCTCGCCGGCGCGGCCAGCGCTGCCGCAATTTTCGTTTCCGGCTCCGCTATCATCCATTCCGGCGAAGCCTGGGGCCTTGAAGCCACGGCGCTGAAGCCGGATACCATGCTCACTCTCGTCAAGATGGCGCGCGACATCTATCCGCACGACCGTCTGGCCGACCGGTTCTACGCCCTCGCTATCAAGGGCTATGACGGCAAGGCTGCCAAGGACGAAAAGACCAAGGCCATGCTGGAAGACGGCGTGACCACCCTCAACGCGGCAGCCCAAAAGGCCCATGGCACAAGCTATGCCGCCGTGGGCTGGGAAAGCGAGCGGACCAAGCTGCTCGAAGCGATGGAGACAACGCCTTTCTTCCAGGCGATTCGCGGTGGCCTTGTCACCGGCCTCTACAATCAGAAGGAGCTGTGGCCGATGTTTGGCTACGAGGGCGAAAGCGCCTCCAAGGGCGGCTACATCAATCGCGGTTTCAACGATATCGCATGGCTTTAAGGCCAGCACCGAACAGGGAGAGAAACAATGGACGCAAAATTTGACCTGAACGACGATTCAGTTGTCGTCGTCGTCGGTTCCGGCGCGGGTGGCGGCACGCTGGGCACGGAACTGGCTTTGAAAGGCATCAAGGTTGTGATGCTGGAAGCTGGCAAGCGCAACGAAATCGAGGATTTCCTCAACGACGAATGGGACAGCTTCACCCAGCTGGCCTGGACCGATGCCCGCACCACCTCCGGCTCCTGGCGGGTGCACAAGGACTTTGCCGGACTGCCCGCCTGGATTGTCAAATCCGTCGGCGGCTCCACCGTGCACTGGGCCGGTGCCTCGCTGCGCTTTCAGGAGCATGAGTTCAAGGTAGGCACCCACTACGGCCCGCTCAAGGGTGCCAACCTGCTCGACTGGCCGATTGACCTGAAAGAGATGGACACGTGGTATGCAATGGCGGAAGACCGCATGGGCGTCACCCGCACCAACAACATCCCCGGACTGCCCGGCAACAACAACTTCCGCGTGCTGGAAAAAGGCGCCAAGGCGTTGGGCTACAAGGAAGTTCACACCGGCAATATGGCGATCAATTCGCAGCCGCGCGATGGCCGTGGTGCCTGCCAGCAGATTGGCTTCTGCTTTCAGGGCTGCAAATCGGGCGCGAAATGGTCAACGCTTTATTCGGAAATTCCCAAGGGCGAGGCCACTGGCAAGCTGGAAGTGCGCGCGCTGTGCCATGTTGCGCGCATTGAGCACAATGCCGAAGGCAAGGTGACCGCCGTTGTCTATTTCGACAAGGACGGCAAGGAGCAGCGCCAAAAAGCCCGCGCGGTGGCAGTGGCAGGCAATTCCATTGAATCGCCGCGCTTGCTGCTCAACTCTGCCAGCAACCTGTTCAAGGACGGGCTGGCCAATTCCTCCGGGCAGGTGGGCCGCAATTACATGCGCCACCTGACAGGTTCGGTTTATGGCCTGTTTGAAAAACCGGTGAAGATGTGGCGCGGCACCACCATGGCGGGCATTGTCCGCGATGAAGCCCGGCATGATCCCAAGCGCGGCTTTTCCGGTGGCTATGAGCTGGAAACCCTGTCGCTCGGGCTGCCGTTCATGGCCGCTTTCCTCGATCCGGGCGGCTGGGGCCGCAGCTTCACCACAGCACTGGACGCCTATGATTCGATGGCGGGGATGTGGATCGTTGGCGAGGACATGCCGCAGGAGAGCAACCGCATCACCTTGTCGGCCACCAAGGACAAGCTCGGCCTGCCCGTCGCCAATGTGCATTATGATGATCATCCCAATGACATCGCCATGCGCAACCACGCCTATGAGCGCGGTGCGGCGATTTATGCTGCGGCAGGTGCCACACGCACCTTCCCGACACCGCCCTACCCGTCCACCCACAATCTCGGCACCAACCGCATGTCGGAAAAGGCCAAGGACGGCGTGGTCAACAAGTTCGGCCGGACCCATGACATCAAGAATCTGTTTGTCAGCGATGGCAGCCAGTTCACCACCGGAGCGTCGGAAAACCCGACGCTGACGATTGTCGCCCTGGCGCTGCGCCAGGCCGACCATATCGCCGGGCTGATGAGCAAGGGCGAGCTGTGATTATGGCGGCGGCCGGCGGACCGCCTCTGCATTAAAAAAAGCCCGCGCCGGTCACCCGGCGCGGGCTTTTCGTTGATCTGAACGCCAGACTTACTTCTTCGCAGCCGGCTTGGCAGCGGCGGGCGCAGCGGTGGCTTTGGCCGGTGCCGCAGCCTTGGCCGGAGCGGCAGCCTTGGCGGGGGCAGCGGCGGCGGTTGCGGCTTCTTCCGTATTGGTCAGCGGCGGCACAATGGTGCAGACGGTGAAGTCGCGGTCCTTGATCAGTGGCGTGCAGCCCTCGGGCAGCTTGATTGCCGAAATATGCAGGGATTCGTTGAAATCCATATTGGCAAGGTCGGCGGTGATGTGCGGTGGAATATTGTCCGCCGGCACCATCATTTCCACGAAATGGCGCACCACGTTAAGCGAGCCACCGCGCTTGATGCCAGCCGAAATGTCCTGATTGATGAAATGTACGGGCACATCAACGCGCAGGCGCGATCCGGCCTTGAGGCGCAGGAAATCGACATGCAGCGGCGTGTCCTTGACCACGTCCAGCTGGTAATCGCGCGGGATGGCGCGGGTCTTGGTGCCACCGACATCAATTTCAAAAATCGTCGTCAGGAAGTGCCCGGCGTAGATCAGCCTGTTGAGTTCGCGGTAGTCGAGCGAAATCGGCTGCGCGGCTTCGCCGCCGCCATAGATTACGCCTGGTATCCTGCCTTCACGACGTGTGCTGCGGGCGGCCCCCTTGCCTGTCCCGCTGCGCACCGTGGCGGCGAGTTTCTTCATCTCGGCCATATCGGGCCAAGGCGTTCAATGGCCATCATGACTAGCAACACGGGCACCGCCGTGCACACGGTTGCGTTCAAAACCGAGAGCC
>JAYVYA010000129.1:0-10702 GCA_043784745.1 Hyphomicrobiales bacterium | reverse complement strand
GAGGCCTGCACCCAGTCGCGGAAGGCGGGGATCAGCGCGCCGCCCTGCGTGCTCAGGATTTCCTGGCAATCCCAGATATATTTCTTGCGCTTTTCCTCGTTGGTTTCGGAGCGGGCATCGGCCAGCAGTTTCTCGAACTTGGCGTCGTTCCAGTGCGTCTCGTTCCAGTTGGCCCCAGCCTTGTAGCACACGCCGAGCATCTGCGTGGCGGCAGCGCGGCCACCCCAGTAGGAGCCAACGAACGCCCCCTTGAGCCAGACGTTGGACCAGAAGCCGTCTGCCGGTTCCTGCTTCACATCCATCTTGATGCCGGCCTGGGCGCAGCTGGCCTGCAGCAGCGTTGCCATGTTGACGGCACCGTTGAAGGCCGCTTCAGAAGCCTGCAAGATGATTTTGGGATCACCGCCTGCCTTTTTGAAGTGGAACTTGGCCTTGTCCAGATCATGTTTGGTCTGCGGCAGTTGATGGTTGAAATAGGGGTCGCTTTCGGGGATCGGATGGTCATTGCCAAGCTTGCCATAGCCCTGAAACAGGGTTTTCAGAATCTGTTCGCGGTCCATGGCGTATTTCATCGCAAGGCGCAGGTCGGGGTTGTTGTAGGGGGCCTGGTCCACCGCCATAGCCATCACGACATGGTAGCCGCCGGAGGCGCGGGTAATGTCAAACTTGCCGCCCTTGATCAGCGGTTCGACAGCCTTGCCATCGACGCGGTTGATCGCGTCCACCTGGCCGGAAACCAGCGCCGCCTGCCGGGCATTGCCGTCGTTGATGACAGTGATCTCGACGCGGTCAAGATGGCCGCGGCCGGGCTTCCAGTAATTGCCGGTGCCCTTTAACGTCACGCGCACGCCGGGATCAAACTTTTCCAGCGTGAATGCGCCAGTGCCGACCGGGTTGGCCCAGTCCTTGAAGCCGGCGGGAACCATATGGGCATGATAGTCGGTGAGATTGTAGGGGAAATCGGCATCGGGAGCGTCAAGCGAGATCTCGACCGTATTGGCGTCAATCTTCGTGATATCCTTGATCGACGCCATCGCGCCCTTGCCGCCGGACTTGGAATCGGCCCCGCGATGCAGGTTCAGCGAGTAGAGCACGTCATCGGCATCAAACACCTTGCCGTTGGAGAATTTGATGCCCTTGCGCAGCTTGAAAATCCAGCTGGCGGCACCGTTCTTTGGCTCAACCACTTCGGCCAGTTCCGGCACCCATTTGCCATCCTGCGCCCATTCAACGAGGCTGTTGAAAAGGGCGTGGCTGGTGGCTATCATCACGCTGTCATTATAGCTGGTGATGTCGATTGAATCGGTGGTGGAGCCGCCTGCCAGGCCGAGGCGCAGCGTGCCGCCCTTTTTCGGCTCCTCAGCGGCGAGCGCTGCAGTGGGTATAATGAGGCCGGAAGCCAGCGTGGTGGTGGCACCCAGCGCGGCAGCGCCGCTCATGAGGTGACGGCGCGACAGGCCCGCACCGAACCGGCTGTTCAAAGTGTCAAAATCGCTCATGATCGTCGCCCTCCTGCGGCGCATTTTTTTGTCAGCCCGTTCGGGGCCTGTGACAGATTGGCATGGGGCTTGGCGCGCGACAAGCGGCGAGTTGGGTTTCTTTTGGCGAAAGTGCGTGCGCGGGTGGATGGGGCGGGAATGTGCGGGCAAAATTGTTGGGAGGGGCACTCTAATGCGGGTGTTGCACTTCAAAATTCAGGACCGCCCGGCGAGGAGCCCAAGTCCAATGGGCGTTTTGAATGCCTTTGCCGCCTCGACATATGTTTGCCGCCCCCCGGATGGCATGGGCTGTTATATCGCGGGAAATGTGCCCGCCAGAACAATTCTGGTCGCTTCCTGGGCCACCACCTTGCCCGCCTCCAGCAACACCACTTCTTCCGCCAGCCTGGCGGCCTCGCTGGCGGCATGGGTGACATAGATGACAGGGATGTGGGTCTCGTCGCGCAAGCGCTCGATATAGGGCAGTATTTCGGCTTTTCTGGCATCGTCCAGCGCCGCCAGCGGCTCGTCCATCAGGAGAATGCGCGGATTGGCCAGCAGGGCCCGGGCAATGGCTACCCGCTGCTTCTCGCCACCCGAAAGCGTCGCCGGGCGGCGCGCCAGCAATTGGCCGATGCCCAGAAGGTCTGTGATATGTTCCGGCTCCGCCCCCGCCTCGCGGCGCGGAGCAAACCAGCGCCCGAACATCAGGTTCTGTTTCACGGTCAGGTGCGGAAACAGCCGCCCTTCCTGAAATACATAGCCCACCCGGCGGCGGTGCGCGGGCACGCAAATGCCTTGCGCCAAATCCAGCAATATCATGCCATCCACGACAATCCGGCCGCGCTGCGGGCGCACCAGCCCGGCAATGGCATTGACCAGAGTGGTCTTGCCGGAGCCGGAGCGGCCCATGAGCGCGGTGATGCGCGCGCCCGAGCGGAAGGCGGCGCTCAGGTGAAAATCTCCCTGGCGGAGATCAATGTCAATTTCAAAACTCATGCCGCCATCCGGCGCGCAAGCCAGCGCGACAGCATTTCGGACCCAAACAGGGCAGCCATGGAAAGGACGATGGACACCAGCGTCAGCCGCAAAGCCCCCGCCTCCCCGCCCGGCACCTGCGTGAGCGTGTAGATGGCGGAAGGCAAAGTCTGCGTCTCGCCCGGAATATTGGCGACAAAGGTGATGGTGGCGCCGAACTCTCCCATAGATTTGGCGAAGGTGAGGATCGCGCCTGCTATCAATCCGGGCAGAATCAGCGGCAAGGTCACAAACAGGAATACCAAGGGCGGGCTGGCTCCCAGCGTGCCCGCCGCCGCCTCCAGCCTTTGGTCTACCGCCTCCAGCGACAGGCGAATGGCGCGCACCAGCAACGGAAAGCCCATGATGGCGCAGGCCAGGGCCGCGCCAGTCCAGCGAAAGGAGAAGACGATGCCAAAATGCGCTTCCAGAAACGCCCCGATGGGGCCGCGCCGGCCAAAGCCGAGCAGCAGCAGGTAGCCGGTGACCACAGGGGGCAGGATCAGCGGAAGATGCACCAGCACGTCCAGCAAGGTGCGGCCCCGGAATTTGCCGCGCGCCAGCAGCCACGCGACGCCGATGCCAAACGGCAGGCTGGCCAGCGTGGCACTGGTGGCTACCAGCAGGCTGAGCCGCACCGCACTCCATTCATCGGGGCTGAGCCAGTCTGCCAAGTCAGGAACCTGGGACAGGCTGGGCGAGACAGGTGAAGCCCTGCTTTTCAAACAGGGTGCAAGCTTTGGCGCTGCGCAAATAGTCGAGGAATTTTTGGGCGTCTGGGTGGGCCGCGGCTTTGGTGAGTGCGGCGGGGTAGATGATGGGCGGGTGCGAGTCCGCCGGGAAAGTGGCGATGATTTTCACCGCCGGTTCCACCCCCGCATCGGTCTGGTAGACAATCCCCAGCGGAGCCTCGCCGCGTGCCACCAGCAGCAGGGCGGCGCGGACATTGTCGGCCTCGGCCAGATGGTCCTTGACGCCCTCCCAGGCGCCCAGTTTTTCCAGCGCCGCCTTGCCATATTTACCGGCAGGCACGGCCTGGACATTGCCCATGGCAAGCCGCCCGCCTGCCAGCGCAGCGGCAAGGCTGGTGCCGGGGGTGAGGGCCAACGACACGCCGCTGTCTTTGGGCGCAACGAGCACAAGGCGGTTGCCGAGCAGGTCCAGCCTGGTCTCTGGTCGGATCAGGTCTTTGCTGGCGGCATAATCCATCCAGCCGCTGTCGGCGGAGAGGAAGAGACCGGCGGGAGCCCCCTGCTCGATCTGTTTGGCCAGCGTGTTGCTGGCGGCATAGGAGATTTTTGGCGCTGGCTTGCCGGTAGCGGCGGCATAGGCCAGCGCGATTTCGTCAAGGGCGGTTTTGAGGCTGGCGGTGGCGAAGACCAGCGGGCCGGCGGTTTGGGCGGGAGCCGGGGTGGAGAAGGCAAACGCAACAGCCAAAAATACCGCTGCCGCCTGACCCCACTTGCGCCGGCTGGTTTGCATCTGGCTATTCCGAAATTTCGCGTTATGTTCAGCAGAGTATAGCGATGCAGTGTGAATTGGGAAGCTTTTTTGGGAGCGCCAGTTTATTTCCGGTTCAGGACGCAGGGCGCTGTCATTCTCTGACACCAGTTATTTGCCCGTTCCTTCTTTTTTAATATGATTGCTGCTGTAGCGCTTAGTCGGCTGGACAGGTTCCGAGCGGGCCGAAAGTCAGGATCAAGCGGACGGCATTATGTTTCGGGTCAGCTTGACCCGTCTCAAATGCTTTTGATCCGAAGAGCCATTTTATACAGTTTAGGCTTCGCCTTATTGACCATTCACCTGTAACGGCCTATATTCAGGTTGTTCCCGCTCTGCTCCGGCATCGGGCTTGGAGACTGCTAATCTTCATGGATTGGCAGCGAGCCTTGCAACAGCGATACCAAGCTGGCAAGGCTGTCGTGTGGTCGGGAAGGCTCCGTTTAAACGCGGAGCCTTTCGCGTTTTCAAACTGCCCGCGATGGCGATCCTCGGTGGTATCGAAAGCTATTGTTCATTGACAACCTTCACGGCATTCCGCAAAACACCAATATGGGGTTGCGGTCTCCCCACGAGGCGACAGCCCAAGAATCGCGTCCAGCTTCTCCTCTGAAGGACGCATCATGTCTAACCTCAACTCGATCTCCCCTGAAAAACTCGCGCGCTTGATTGGCACGCCAAAATGCCCGGCGATGATTGACGTCTGCACGGCGGATGATTTTGCCCTGGACCCGCGCCTCGTGCCCGGCTCCGTGCGCCGGCCATGGGACCAGGCGGCCGAATGGGCACCCGAATTTGCCGGGCGCTCCGTCATCGTCGTTTGCCAGAAAGGCCTGAAACTCAGCCAGGGCGTTGCCGCCTGGTTGCGCCATACCGGTGCCGCCTCCGCCGTCTCGCTGGAAGGCGGGCAGACCGGCTGGGCGGCGGCGGGTCTGCCGCTGGTGCCGGTGGCCAGCCTGCCCCGGCGCGATGCCAAAGGGCGCACCGTCTGGGTCACCCGCGTCCGGCCCAAAGTCGACCGGATTGCCTGCCCGTGGCTGATCCGCCGGTTTGTCGATCCCAGCGCCGTGTTCCTGTTTGTTGCGCCGCCGGAAGTGGCGGGGGTGGCGGAACGGTTTGGCGCGGCGGCGTTTGACATTGACGGGGTTTTCTGGAGCCACAGGGGCGAGCGCTGCACCTTTGATACCATGCTGGAAGAATGGAAGCTGGAAACCGAACCCCTGAAGCGGCTGGCGGCCATTGTGCGCGGGGCCGATACCGCCCGGCCCGGTCTGGCACCCGAAGCGCCGGGCCTCCTGGCCGCTTCGCTTGGCCTGTCGCGGATGTATTCGGACGATCTGGAGCAGCTGGAGGCGGGCATGGCGCTGTATGACGCCTTCTACCGCTGGTGCCGCGATGCGACCGGCGAAACCCACAACTGGCCCAACCACAAGCCGGGAGCCTGAACATGGCACACACGCTGGGAGGGAGCGCCCTTGCGGGCGCACCGGCGCATGGCGTCAGCCTCAATGAGGCTTTTTGGGTCTGGCTGCGGGTGGCGATGCTGAGCTTTGGCGGCCCGGCGGGGCAGATTGCAGTGATGCACCGCATCATTGTCGAGGAGAAAAAATGGGTGTCGGAGAACCGGTTTCTCCACGCACTGAATTATTGCATGCTGCTGCCGGGGCCTGAAGCGCAGCAGCTGGCCACCTATATCGGCTGGCTGATGCACCGGACGCGCGGTGGTCTGCTGGCGGGCGGGCTGTTCATTGTGCCGGGCGTGGTCTCGATCATGGGGCTGAGCTATGTCTATGCGCTGTTTGGCAAGGTCGGGATTATCGCAGCTTTGTTTTTCGGGTTGAAAGCCGCCGTGCTGGCCATCGTGATCCATGCGGTAATCCGGATCGGCAAAAGGGCGCTGAAAAACCGGGCCTTGCAGGCGATTGCGGCGCTGTCCTTCCTTGCCATCTTTTTCTTTGACGTGCCGTTTCCCCTCATCGTGCTGGGCGCTGGCCTCCTTGGCTTTGCCGGGGTGCGGATGGGGCGGCCCGAATTTGCGCTGGGCGGCGGGCATGGCAATGGCGCGGCAACAATTGAGCAGGCCAGCCTGCTGGGCGACGAGGTGCCTGACCATGCCAGGGGCGGCTGGCGGCAAGCGCTGCTCGTGCTGGCGCAATGGCTCCCGTTGTGGCTGGTGCCGGTGGCGCTGCTGGCCGGCTTTCTCGGCCCGGACCATGTTTTCAGCAAAATCGGCCTGTTTTTCAGCCAGATGGCGGTGGTGACGTTTGGCGGGGCCTATGCCGTGCTGGCTTATGTGGCGCAGCAGGCCGTTACCGGCTACCACTGGCTGCAACCGGGCGAAATGCTGGACGGACTGGGCATGGCCGAGACCACACCCGGCCCGCTGATCATGGTGCTGCAATTCGTCGGCTTTATGGCCGCCTACCGCGATGCCGGTGGCCTGTCGCCGCTGCTGGCGGGCACGCTGGGCGGATTGCTGGCGACATGGGTGACGTTTGCGCCCTGCTTCCTGTGGATTTTCCTTGGCGCGCCCTACATCGAGCACTTGCGCGGCAACACCTCGCTCACCGGCGCGCTGTCCGCCATTACCGCCGCCATTGTCGGCGTCATCCTCAATCTGGCGATCTGGTTTGCGGTGCATACGCTGTTTGGCGAGGTCGTTGCTGTTCAGGGCTGGGGCCTGCGGCTGGATGTGCCGGTGCTGGCCAGCGTAGACTGGGCGGCGCTGGCGCTGTCGGCAGCAGCCATGATTGCCATTTTCCGGTTTGATGCGGGCATGCCCGGGACGCTGGCGGCTTGCGCGGTGGCCGGCATGGCGCTGTACGGGTTGGGGCTGGGCATGTGAGGGTGCAGCTTTACTTGGCGAGCGGCTCCCGATACCAATTCAGCCGCAGCTGCCCCGGAAGCCCGCCATGTCCCGCCTTGTCTATGTGCTCAACGGCCCCAACCTCAACCTGCTCGGCAAGCGCCAGCCGGCGATTTACGGCCACGTCACGCTGGCCGATGTCGAGGCCCAGTGCCGGGCGCTGGCGGGCGAGCTGAAGCTGGAACTGGCGTTCCACCAGTCCAACCGTGAATATGAACTCATCGACTGGATTCAGGAAGCGCGGGAGACGGCGGGCGGCATTGTCATCAACCCCGGTGCGTTCACCCATACGTCGGTTGCGATCCTTGACGCGCTCCACATTTTTGAACCACCCGTGATCGAGGTGCATATTTCCAACGTCCACAAGCGCGAGGAATTCCGCCAGCATTCCTATGTCTCGCTCCGGGCGGACGCGGTGATGGCGGGTTTTGGCACGCATGGCTACCAGCTCGGCCTGCGCCAGATTGCCTGGCTGATGGCGCAGGCCAGGGCGTAGCGGTAGCGTGAACCACCGCGCTGGCGTCGAATCGTGTCTTACCTTACGGGTTGCGGATCAGCACATCGGGCAGGGGCGCAGCATTTGAGCAGCGGGACGCTTTTTACGGAAGACTTTCTGCAACGCGGCCTAGTTGAATCTGCTGCCTGGCAGTCAGTTGACGGGCAGGCCTTTGATGCATTCAGGCACGGCCTCACCGAAATTCTCGACGCCATTGCCGACCCCGCCAAGCTGAACGAAGGGCAGACAGAAGAGCGGATCATTCGCCCGATGCTGAAAGCGCTGGGCTGGGACAATGCCTATTCGGTGCAGGAGAAAATGCAGGGCAGGCTGCAACGCAACGTGCCGGACTATCTTTTGTTTGCCGACAATGATGCTTTTGTGCGGGCAGACGAAGCCAGGGGCAGCAATGCCAGGCTGGCCCATGTCCTCGCCGTTGGCGATGCCAAAGCCTGGAATGTCGGGCTCGATGACCAGGGCAGCGGCGCTGGCAAGGATGAAACCGCCGCCGGGCAAATCCTGCGCTACCTTCTGGATGCCGAAAAGATCAATCGCGGCGTGCAATGGGCGGTGCTGACCAGCGGGCGGATCTGGCGGCTGTATCATGCGGGCGCACGCTCGCCGCTGGATGGCTATTACGAAGCGGACCTCGCCGATATTCTGGCGCGGCCCGGCGCGCAACTGCCATTGTCGGCGGCTGATGTCGCCGGTGAGAGCGATGCCGCGCGCCGCGAGCGGCTGCTCAAAACCTTCTGCCTGATTTTCCGTCGCCAGAGCTTTTTGCCCCAGGCCGGGTCAAGCGGTGCCAGCTTTCATGCCTATGCGCTGGACGAAGGCCGCAAATGGGAAACCAATGTCCGCACCGACCTGTCGGAAACCGTTTTTGCCGAGGTTTTTCCCGGCCTGATCCGCGCGCTGGCCCAAGCCGACAGGGCCGCGCCCAAACCACTGACTCCCGCCTACCTTGCCACCCTGCGCGAAGCCGCACTCACCGTGCTGTATCGCCTGCTGTTTGCGCTCTATGCGGAAGACCGTGACCTGTTGCCATCGCGCGACCGCAAATATGACGATTATTCCCTCTCCAAAATCCGCGATGACATTGCCGGACGGCTGGACAGCGGAGACGCTTTTAGCGGACGCAGCGCGCGGTTCTGGCAACATGCCTGCGACTTGTTCCGCTGCATTGACGAAGGCGATGCCAGCATCGGCGTGCCGCCCTACAACGGCGGCCTGTTTGCCAGGACCCGGGCACCGCTGCTGGATACCGCGCCCTTGCCGGACCAGGCCTTTGCGCCGCTGCTGGACAAGCTGTCGCGTACAAAAAAGGCGGGGCGGCTGGTGCGGATCAATTACCGCGACCTTTCCGTGCGGGAACTGGGCGCGATTTACGAGCGCCTGCTGGAACGCGAACCGGTGGCGGATGCGAGCGCAGCAGCGGGCATTGACGTGCGGCTTAACGCTTTTGGGCGCAGGAACTCTGGCAGCTATTATACGCCGGACGAACTGGTTTCCCTCATTGTCAGCCGCACCATCGGGCCGTTGATTGACGAGCGGCTGGCGGCCTTCCGCACCAAACTTGCGGGAATGAAGCCCGCGCCAGACCAAATCGCCGCAAGCATTGCCGGGCTTCAGGCGCTGGACCCGGCGGAGCGCATTCTGGACCTGAAGGTGTGTGACCCCGCCATGGGTTCCGGCCATTTTCTGGTGACGTTGATCGACCATCTGGCCTTGCAGGCCTTTGTCAACCTGCGCCCCGAATGCCTCACCGGCACATGGGCGCAGGAGGCCTATGTCTCGCCCCTCACCGCCCGGCTGGCAGGGATACGGGCGCGGATAAAGGCGGAAGCGGATGCCCACAAATGGACCATCCGCGAACAACAATTGACCGATCAAAACCTGATCAAGCGCATGGTGCTGAAGCGCTGCGTCTACGGGGTGGACAAGAACCCGATGGCAGTGGAGCTGGCCAAGGTGGCGCTTTGGCTGCACACATTCACCGCTGGCGCGCCGCTGTCGTTCCTCGACCATCATCTGCGCTGCGGCGACAGTTTGTTTGGCGAGCGGGTGCGTCCGGCGCTGGAAGAATTGCAGAGCCGCGCCGGCATGTTCATCAGCGACGCCATCCGCAAGGCTGAGGGCGGCATTTCCGGCATGGAATTTGTCGAAAACCTTACCGACGCCGAAATTGCCGAAGTGCGGGCCAGCGCCAGCGCCTTTGACGAGGTGGAAACGGCGACCGGCCCGTTGCGCCGCGCCCTTGACGCGTTGCAGGCGTTCAAATGGCTGGTGAATGAGGACGTCAAGGACAAGGCCATGCTGCCCAAAAGGCTGCTGCGCGACAGCATTTTCGGCGGCACGTTCGGCGATGTCTTCGACATTCTGTCTGGCCAGACGGCCCCTGCGCCGCCCGGCAATGGCACCAAAAACCCGGAGGAAATAGCCAGCCGCCGTCGCCGGGCAGATGAAGCCGCAGCTTTGCTGGATGAAGCCCATGCCCTCGCCGCGCAAGAGCATTTCTTGCACTGGCAGGTGGCGTTCCCCGGCGTGTGGCGCAACTGGCAGAGCGCGGAGCCCGAAGGCGGGTTTGATGCGGTGATTGGCAATCCGCCCTGGGACCGGATGAAAATGCAGGAAGTGGAATGGTTTGCCGCCCGCGCCCCCAACATTGCCCGGCAAGCCCGCGCCGCCGACCGCAAGCGGATGATCGCGGCGCTGAAAACCGCGAACGACCCGCTGGCGGAAAGCTACGGGCAGGCCAGCGCGCTGGCGGAAAAGGCGATGGAGCGGGCGCGCAGGAGCGGCGATTATCCGTTGCTGTCGCGCGGCGATATCAACCTGTATTCCCTGTTTGTCGAGCGGGCGCAAAGCCTGATTCACAAGCACGGCATTGCCGGTTTGCTGACCCCCTCGGGCATCGCCTCCGACCTGACGGCCAGCGTCTTTTTCAAGGGCGTGGCGGCGGCCGGGCGGGTGATGTGCCTGTTTGATTTTGAGAACCGGCGCGGCGAGGGGCGCGCGCATTTTTTTCCCGATGTGGACAGCCGGTTCAAGTTTTGCACCTTTGTAGTCGGCGGCGCGGGCCGCCGGGCCGGTGCGGCCGATTGTGCCTTTTTCCTTCAGGATGCGCCGGAACTTTCGCCGCCTGAAAGGCTGTTCCGGATGACGGCGGCGGATTTTGCGCTGGTGAACCCCAATACCGGCACCGCGCCAATTTTCCGCAACCAGCGCGATGCCGCCCTGACCACCGCCATCTACCGCCGCCTGCCCGTGCTGGTCGACCGCTCGTCCGGCGAGGAGGTCAAGACATGGCCGGTCAAGTATATGACGATGTTTCATATGGCGAAC
>JAYVYA010000128.1:0-4450 GCA_043784745.1 Hyphomicrobiales bacterium | reverse complement strand
GCCGCTGCAAATCAGTCCGGTCCATGCCCCCATGGATTCAGAGTTTCGCGGGATTGGCAAGGGGCGGAAAAATCAGCGGAAAAAAGGGTGGGTAATTACAAGCAACGTGCGAAATGTATCATGATTTGGGCGCGCAAGAGATTTGTTTAAATTTCAGCAATAAAAAAAATGCAGTGGTCGAATGTTTATTTCGATACGATACAACAGTTATTGGTTCAAATTAATCTATGCAAAATCGTTAATTAATGCGAACACAACTGTTGATTTTTTAAACAAATCAATTCTAGTTGGTAGATTTATTGAAAAAGAATGTGATTTTGAACTTCAAATAAAATCGAGCGAAAGAATCGAAAAAGATCAATATTTACCGTTGAATTTAGATTTCGCTAATGTTGTAACTAGAAATGCAATACCGGAGGTTGATGGACCCAAAATAAGGCTCCGTCCGGGAGTTTATTCGGAGATTGAAGTCGGTTACCGGTCAATTCAGCCCTGCCTTTTTACCGGCGGCGGTGGCGAGGTATCAAAGGACGGTATCTTTTTTTACAAATTCTACCCCCCCGCGCGCGTTTACCCCGACGCCAGCGGCAACAGGGCCACAATCTATGGGGGCGGCTGCAAATTTGAATTCTCGGCAGAATGATCTCCTGCTTTTGCTCGCCCGTTAATCACCACAAGCAACGGCACCGCAACAGCTATCACCTTGGCGTCGCTATCGATCAGGAATGAAAGCCTGTCCCAAAGCCGCAGGGGCGGCAGAGCCCGCTTTTTTTCCCAGCGAAAGCACTACCAGCGCAGCGATGGTGGCCAGATAGGGCAAGCTTGACAGCAGCTGGCTGGGAAGGCGGATGCCGAAAGCCTGCGCGTGCAATTGCAGGATGGTCGCCCCGCCAAACAGGATTGCCCCGCCAAGCACCCGGGTGGGCCGCCACGAGGCAAACACCACCAGCGCCAGCGCAATCCAGCCCCGTCCCGCCGTCATCCCCTGCGACCAGAACGGCGTATAGGCCAGCGAGAGATAGGCCCCGGCCAGCCCGGCACAAGCCCCGCCAAACAGGATGGCCAGCACCCGGGTCCGGCGCACTGGCAGGCCCAGTGCATGGGCCGAGGAATGGTTGTCGCCAATCGCCCGCAGGCTGAGGCCCGCGCGGGTGCGGGCCAGAAACCAGCTAAGGCCAATCGTCAAAGCCCAGCCGGCATAGACAAAATAATCCTCGCCAAACAGAAGCTTGCCGACAAAGGGCAGGTCGGAAAGGTATGGCAGGTGCAATTGCGGCGCGCCGTCGCGTTTCAGGCCGACAAACCCCGCCCCGGCCAAGCCGGAAACGCCCAGCCCCAAAATCGTCAGCGCCAGCCCCGCCGCCACCTGGCTGACTGCCAACCCCACCACCAGCAAAGCGAACAGCGCGGACAGCGCCGTTCCAGCCAGCGTGCCGCAAATGGCGCCCACCAGCGTGGAGCCGGTGAGGAAGGCGGCGACAAAACCCGTTACCGCCCCCATGATCATCATGCCTTCCACCCCGAGGTTGAGCACCCCTGCCCGCTCCGCCACTAGTTCGCCCAAGGCGGCAATCAGCAGCGGGGTGGCCGCAGTCAGGATCGTGATGAGAAGAAGTTCGATAAATTCAGCGGTCATGCGCGCCCCGCAAAAGTCACCACCAGCCGGTAGCGGGTCAGCACATCTGCCGCCAGCACGCACATCAGCAGCAGGCCCTGGAACACCCGCGTCATGTCCTGCGGCAGCTTGGCTATCTGTGCCGATTCGCCGCCGACATAAGTCAGCGCCAGAAACAGCCCGGCCACCAGTATGCCTATGGGCGAAAGCCGCCCGAGCCACGCCACGATAATCGCGGTAAAACCGTAGCCCAGCGAAATCGAGGGCTTCAGCTGCTCGATCTGGCCGGAAACTTCGCAAATTCCAGCGAGGCCAGCCAAAGCACCGGAAATAGCGAACACGGCCAGTGTCAGCCCGCTGTCACTGAACCCGGCGAAGCGCGCCGCCTTGGGCGCCGATCCGGCCAGCCGCACCTTGTAGCCAAACAGCGCGCGGGAAAACACGATGGTCCCAGCCAGCACCGCCAGCAGCGCCAGCACAATGCCAAAATGCAGCCGCCCGTCCTCAACCAGCTTGGGCAGCAGGGCGGGCGGATCAAAACTGACCGTGGTTGGAAAATTATTGCTGGCAGGATCCCGCAACGGCCCGCGCACGAGATAATCAAGGCCAAGCTCGGCGACATAGACCAGCATCAGGCTGGTCAAGATTTCAGAAACGCCAAGGCTCACCCGCAAAATCGCCGGGATCAGTGCGTAAATCATTCCGCCCAGTGCGCCCAGCGCCAGCATGGCGGGCAAAACCCACCACGACCCCAATGTGCCCTGCATCGCCCCGTCATGGGTGGCAATGCCGAGCCAGCCGCCCAATGTGCCGCCGACGATGAACTGGCCTTCCGCCCCGATATTCCACAAATTGGCCCGGTAGCAGAAGCTTAGCCCCACGGCGATCAGGATCAGCGGTGCCGCCTTTACCGCGATTTCCTGCAAGCCGTAGGAATCGGACAGGGGTTCCAGAAAATATACCGAAAACGCCTGCACCGGCGATTTGCCCAGCAGCGCGATGAGAATGGCACCCATCCCCATCGCCGCCGCCACCGCCGCAACCGGCGCAAAAATCTCCAGCAGCCGCGAGCGGCCGGGCCGTGCCACCAAATCCAGTCTGGGCCAGTCAAGTGCCATGGGCAGCCTCCTTGCCAGCGCCGCCCATCAGCAGGCCGATATCCTCGCGCGTCGTGCCGGATGCGGCAACGGGCGCGGAGAGGTGCCCGTGGTTCAGCACCGCAATCTTGTCGGCAATCTCGAATAATTCATCCAGATCCTGGCTGATCACCACCACCGCCGCCCCGCCCTGCGCCAGATCGACCAGGGCCTGGCGGATAGCCGAAGCCGCAAGCGCATCGACACCCCATGTCGGCTGGTTGATCACCAGCACGCCCGGCTGGCGCAATATCTCGCGCCCGCAAATGAACTTTTGCAAGTTGCCCCCCGACAAAGTGCGCGCCAGCGGATCATCGCCCGATTTCCGCACATCAAAAGTGGCGATGATTTTAGCCGACAGGGCGCGGGCGGCGGCGGGCAGTACAAACCCCCAATGCACCAGCCCGCCCGTGGCATGGCGCGACAGCAGGGCATTTTCGGACAAGGTGAAATCGGGGGCTGCGGCATGGCCGTTGCGCTCTTCGGGCACAAAGGCCGCCTGGTGCTGGCGGCGGCGGGTGATGCCCGCCAGCCCCAACGGCGCACCGTCAATCTGCACGGCTGCGGCCTCGCCCGCCAAAACCTCTCCCGACAATGCCGCAAACAATTCCGACTGGCCGTTGCCGGCAATCCCGGCAATGCCCAGCAATTCCCCGCCGCGTACGGCAAAACCGATGTTTTGCAGCCTCACCCCGTGCAAATCACCCGCAGGCTGGTTCAGCCCCCGCACCGCGATGCGCTCCTTGCCCAAAGCGTGCGAACCCGGCGGCTTCACATCCTTCACCTGCTGGCCGACCATCAGCGTCGCCATCGAGCGGGCAGTTTCGGCACGGGGATTGCAAGTGCCCACCACTTTGCCCAGCCGCAGGATGGTGGCGCGGTCACACAGGCGCTTCACCTCCTCCAGCTTGTGCGAGATATACAGCAGCGCTTTGCCCTCGCCCTTCAGCCGGTCGAGAATCGAAAACAGCGCCTCGGCCTCCTGCGGCGTCAGCACGGAAGTGGGCTCGTCGAGAATCAGCAGTTTGGGGTCTTGCAGCAGGCAGCGGGCGATTTCAATGCGCTGGCGCTCGCCGGCCGACAGCGTCCAGACCGGGCGCTCCGGTGCCAGCTTGATGCCATAGCGCTCGCCAATGCCCCTGATCCGCGCGGAAAGGCCGTTTATACCTTCGGATTTTGGCAAAACCAGCGCGATATTTTCCGCCACAGTCAAATTATCGAACAGGGAGAAATGCTGGAATACCATGCCAATGCCCAGCGCCCGCGCGGCATCCGGATTGGGCAGGGACACTTCCTGCCCGGCAAACCGGATGGTGCCGGCATTGGGCTGGATCAGCCCGTAGAGCATTTTCACCAGCGTCGATTTGCCCGCGCCATTTTCGCCGAGCAGCGCGTGCACTTCGCCCGCGCACAGGTCAAGGTTGACCGCGTCATTGGCGGTAAAAGCGCCAAAGCGCTTGGAAATCCCGCGCAGCGATACCAGCGGCGCGGGCATTTCATTGGAGAGAGACGGGGTTGGAGACATGGCAACATCGTAACGGATGCCAGAGCGTTGAAAAGGGCTGATTTCAACAATCCCCAGCCCAACTTGGAGAGACCTTCGTCAGGGCACCAGAATCGCCGCACCGGTGGTCTGGCGTGCTTCCAGCGCCATATGCGCCTTGGCCGCCTCCGCCAGTTTCCATGTGGCATGGACGGG
>JAYVYA010000127.1:0-2054 GCA_043784745.1 Hyphomicrobiales bacterium | reverse complement strand
GCTGGACCCGGACGGGCGCGTGGCGCTGCTGGCCTCAATGACCGGGGAAGTGGGCCTGCTGGTGCTGCGCAACAATTACCAGCAGACGCTGGCTTTGTCGCTGGCGCAAAGCCGGGGCACGGAAGACATGGACTATGCGCGGCGGTTTATGCAAAAGCTTGAAAAGGAAGGGCGGCTGGACCGGGCGGTGGAATTTTTGCCCGACAATGCGGCGCTGAACGCCCGCGCCCGCGCCGGACAGGGCCTGACGCGCCCGGAACTGGCCGTGCTGCTGGCCTATGCCAAGCTGACGCTGAATGAGGATCTGCTGGCCAGCGATTTGCCCGATGACCCGTATCTGGCGCGCGAGCTGGCGCGCTATTTCCCGGCGCAATTGCGCGAGCTTTATCCGCAGGCCTTGGCCGGACACCGGTTGCGGCGCGAGATTGTGGCGACGGCTTTGGCCAATGCGCTGGTCAATCGCGGCGGGCCGACGGTGCTGGTCCGCATCAGTGACGAGACCGGCGCTGGCCCGGCGCAGGTGACCCGCGCCTTCGCCGCCGTGCGCGATGCCTTTGGCCTGACAGAGATCAACAATGCCATTGATGCGCTGGATACAAAAACCACCGGCAGCCTGCAATTGCAGTTGTATGGCGAGGTGCAGGCGCTCCTGCTGTCGCGGATGATCTGGTTTATCCGCAATGCTGATTTTGCGCCGGGTCTGGAGGCGGTCACCTGCCGGTTTCGCAACGGGGTGCAGTCCCTGGCAAAAGCGCTCCATGCAGGTGCATTTACCTCGGCGCAATCCGGCGTTGCCGTGCGCGTAACGGCTTTGAGTGCCGCTGGTGTGCCGGTGGAGCTGGCACAAATTCTGGCAATCCTGCCCCGGCTTGCCGCCGCACCTGACATTGTGATGGTGGCGGAGGCGGCAGGGCAGGACAGTGCGATGGTGGCCGCCACCTTCTTTGCAGCGGATGAGGCGCTGGGACTGGGTGCCTTGCTGGAAGCGTCCAAAACCATTGTTGCGGGCGATCATTATGACCTGATGGCGATCAACCGTGCCGTTAGCCAGATTGAAATTGCCCGGCGGCGGCTGGCTGGCGAAGTGGTTTCAGCCCGGGCGGGCGAACCCGGTGAGGCGGCGGTAACACACTGGCTGGAGTTGCGGGATGCCGATGGCACGCTGCGGCAATCACTGGCCGGGATCAATGCAGTCGCATTGACCCTGTCCAGGCTGAGTGTTGCGGCGGGGTTGCTGGGGGATTTGGCGGGGTGATTGGGAGGTGTTCTCCCTCTGCCGCTGTTCACGGCAGGAGAATAGTCTCGCAAAGTATTGTGCTGGAGCGGCACGCGGGCACAGCGGTGCAGCTGGAGATTGCCGCTTGTGGCTCCTGCAAAAGGGCGGTCTCAAAAAGACAAGCCCGCAATGCCAAGCACCGCAAGTCGAGCAGCTTTGCAAATCTCAAGACATTTGGAACTTCGATTTTCGTCCGAAAAAGCGCTAGTTTTGAGAAATTGCATAACTGCCTGATTCAAACCAGATAGACAACCTTATCGCCAATGAATGCCGCCGACTTCGATTGGCAAGGCCACGAGGATTGCTTTCATGGCCTCAAGATCAGAGATCGGCTCCTTCCAAACATATCTATGAAGAAGGTCTGGGACAGTCCCTTTTGCGGTCCCATCACCGAAGACAAGGGTGATGATAGAAAATTTGTCACTCTTTGCCCTCTTCTGTTCAATGGCGTATTCAACCTCGGTCGCAAGATAATTCTCGTCCTTAAAGTGAGGCGTAATAAAAAAAACCGCTGCGCATGAGTCTTGAAATCCCTTTAGGATACCGCGCTCTAATGGAGTGCCAGCAGGCATTGCATCCTCGTCGAGCCAAGGTTCGAAGCCCAACACTCGCAGCACATCGCGAAACCGACGAACATTTGGCTTATCGTAACCCTTATGGCTAAGAAAAATTTTCATCGGCGGAACGTGTCAACGATTTTGAGACAGCCGGATTTGCAATTTAGGCTTGGATCTGGATGTTTTTGGTTGGCGGGTTGATCCATGCTGCTGTCGGGATT
>JAYVYA010000126.1:0-5159 GCA_043784745.1 Hyphomicrobiales bacterium | reverse complement strand
CTTGACCGGCTCGGACACCAGAGCCTGCAGCGGATAGCTCTCCAGCGGCACTTTTACCCCCGCCATCGCCATCAGCACGGAACTATGCCCCGCCGCCACCACGCCAATTTTTTTTGCAGCAATAAACCCCTTGCCGGTCTCCACCCCCTCAACCGCGCCGTTGACGCCGCGCCTTATGCCGGTGACTTCGCAATTCTGGATAATGTCCACACCCAGCGCCGAGGCAGCGCGGGCATAGCCCCAGGCCACCGCATCATGCCGCGCCACGCCGCCGCGCCGTTGCAGGGCCGCACCCAGAATGGGGTAGCGGATGTTCTGGCTGGTGTTGAGGATCGGGCAGAACGCCTTCGCCTGTTCCGGACCCAGCCATTCATTGTCAATGCCCTGCAGGCGATTGGCATGGATATGGCGCTGCGACACCTGCACGTCATGGACATTATGGGCCAGCATCATCACGCCGCGCGGCGAATACATCACGTTGTAATTCAGCACCTGCGACAAATCCTGCCACAGTTTTAGCGCGTGCTCGTAGAGGCCCTGGCTCTCCTCCCACAAATAATTGGAGCGGATGATCGTGGTGTTGCGCCCGGTATTGCCGCCGCCCAGCCAGCCCTTCTCGATCACCGCAATGTTGCGCATGCCATGTTCGGTGGCCAGATAATAGGCGCTCGCCAGCCCGTGCCCGCCCGCCCCGACGATAATGGCATCATAGGCTGCCTTGGGTTCCGGCGAGCGCCATTGGGCGGGCCAGCCCGCATTGCCGGCAAACGCCTGCCGCACCAAACTGACCAGTGAAAACCGCATCCGAACCGACTCCTGCTTGGTGCGATATGAGCATTAAACCAGGCGGGGCGCGAATGGAATGATGTTATGGAAGGTGCAGGCGAGGTTATGCGGACTTGCCCGAGGATGTGCGCACTGAATTGCTTCGTCGCAAGGGCTGCTCGCAAAGACCGGCCTTTTTGGATACCCCCTCACTTCTCGTCCAGCACCACCACCGCCTCCCACCCGTCCGCCACCCCCTCCCCGGCAAACCGCGCAAACCGGTCCAGATGAAACGTGTAGAGCCGGTGAATCTCGTCTGGGCACCCCGCCCTGGCTGCCCGCGCCGCCTCTTCAGCCCGCACAAACTGCCGGGCCCGATAGGCGGCCAGCATGTCCTTGTGGATGATTTCCAGCGCGCGGAACTCTTCGGAGCGGGCATAGTCCCGGCCACCGGCCAGCGTGTAGACCGACACGGGCCGCGTCTTGCCTTTCAGCAGCACGCGGTCAATCTCCAGCCAGGCCAGTTCGGGGGCCAGGGCCTGGGTGGCGGCGCTGCACAGGATGTCGACGCCAAAATATTTGGACGCGCCTTCCAGCCGCGAGGCGACATTAACCTCGTCGCCAATCACCGAATAATTCAGCCGCCGGGTCGAGCCAATATTGCCAACGCAGGCCTCCCCCGTGTTGAGGCCAACGCCAAAGCGCACCGGCTTGTGCTCCTGGCCCGCTTTTTCCGCCTCGGCCTGCCATTGCGTGTTGAGGTCAGCGAGGCGGTGGCGCATGGCCAGCGCGGCATCGGCGGCATTGGCGGCGTGTTTTTCATCATCCAGCGGCGCATTCCAGAACGCCATGATGGCGTCGCCCATATATTTATCGACGGTGCCCAGATGATCGAGCACCACATCGGTCAGCGGCGTCAGATATTCGTTGAGAAAGCGCGTCAGCTCCTGCGCGCTCTTGCCCTCCGAGATGGTAGTGAAAGAGCGGATGTCGCAGAACATCAGCGTCATCACCCGCTGGTCGCCGCCCAGCTTCAGGAATTCCGGGTGTTCGGCCAGCCGCGCCACCACCATCGGCGAGACGAATTGCCCGAACATCGAGCGCATCTCGCTCTCCTGCCGCCGCTTCATGCCGTAGAGCGCGATGAGGCCGAACAGGAACACCGCGCCGGGCCAGAGCGAGGGCAGCAACGGATCCAGCAGCAGCCCAGCCCGCGAAAAAGCATACCAGCTGCCCGCCGCCATCGCCAAAGCCAGCCCGCCGCCGGCAATGGCGCAGATGGCTGCCCCGACATTGGGCAGCAGGAAAATGAAAGCCACGCTCATCACCAGCGCCGTCACCAGTTCCAGGCCATTGGCCCAGTCCGGTCGCACCAGTGTCGTGCCGCTCAAAATCTGCTCCAGCACCTGCGCGTGCACTTCCACACCCGGCATGGCAGCGGCAATGGGGGTGGGCGGATTGTCATGCAGCAGCGGATCGCTGGCCCCGATGAACACAATCTTGCCGTCGAGATCGCTGAGGTCGGAGGTCTCGTCCAGCAGCTTCCAGGCGGGGAGGTAGCGCCGGGGGTCGGCGGCAGAATAATGCACGGTGATTTCGCCCGACGCCTGGGTTGGCACAATCACATCGCCAATCTTGATATTGTTGATGCCGGTAACCCTGCCATAGGATTCCTCGCCGCTGGCATTCGAGGATTTGATCACATAGGTCGAGGCCCCGCTCGCCACGCGCAGCGTTTCCATCGCGAGGCTTGGCATCAGATGGTCCCCCGCCAGCACGATCAGCGGCACGCGGCGCACGGTATTGTCCCGGTCCGGCAGCCAGTTCTGCGCGCCAAGGCCGGCGGCCTGCTCAATCAGGTCCGGCAATGGCAAATTCCCGCCGGAATAGCCGGTGGCAAACATCCGCGCATCATCCCCAGCCGTGGCAAAGCCGCTTTTCACCGGCACGTCGGTTTTGCCGGTGTTGGTCATCAGCATGCCCAGCACCACCGGCCTGCCGGTCAGGGCGCGGGCAAACAGGGCATCATTGGTCTCCAGCTTCGGCAATTCCGCCAGAATAGCCTCGCGCGCGGCGGAGGGCGGCAGGCTGCGGCTGAGGTTTTCAATGCTCGACTGGTCAGCTTCCGAAAACTGCACGTCATAGCCAATGGCCGCGACATTGGCCCCGATCAGCCGGTCGACAATCGCCGCATGCTTTGAGCGCGGCCATGGCCACTGGCCGATGCGGCGGATTGATTCGGCATCAATCTCGACAATCCGCACCGGCAATTGCGGATCGAACGGGCGCGGATGCCAGCGCTGGAACTGGTCAAACAGCAGGTTTTGCAGCCCTTCCACCGGCGAATGATACGGCTGGTTGAAAAACAGCGTCAGCAGCACTGGCAACACCACACCGGCCAGCGGGATCGCCACCGCCAGCAAATACACCCGCATCCGCCTGAGCTTTTTCAGCATCAACTGCCCCCGCGCGAATAAAATCAGCTCGCGCCAAACACGTTGTTCAGTTGGCTGGAAACGCGAATAAAGGTGGTGCGCTTTGGCACTTCCTTGAGTTTTGTCGCGCCGATATAGGTCATCATCGAGCGCACCCCGCCCATGATTTCGCCCATCGTGCCATCGACCCCGCCACGATACGGCACCTCGACGCTTTTGCCCTCGGCAGCGCGGTATTTGGCGACGCCGCCGGAATGCTTTTTCATCGCCGCTTCCGACGACATGCCATAAAACACCATGCGGGCGGGCACATCCTTGCCGCCGCGCTTTTCGGTGACAATCTCGCCGTCGCATTCGTCATGCCCGGCCAGCATGCCGCCCAGCATGACAAAATCCGCCCCCGCGCCATAGGCCTTGGCAATATCGCCCGGCACGGTGCAGCCGCCATCGGCACAGACGAGACCCTTGAGGCCATGGGCCGCATCGGCGCATTCGATAATGGCGGAAAGCTGGGGATAGCCCACCCCGGTCATTTTCCGCGTCGTGCAGACCGAGCCGGGGCCGATGCCGACCTTGACAATATCGGCCCCCGCCAGCAGCAGCGCCTCGGTCATGTCGCCGGTGACGACATTGCCGGCCATGATGACAGAATCCGGGTTGCCCTCCCGCACCTTCTTGATCATGTCGAGAAAAGTTTCAGTGTAGCCATTGGCGACATCAAGGCAGATTTTGCCGATTTTTGCTTCGGCATTGACCGCGCTAAACTTGTCATGATCGGCCTTGTTGGTGCCAATGGTATAGAAAACATGCTGCCCCGCCTCGCTGTTGAGCAAGGCCGCCAGATGCTTCACCGGAATATACTTGTGCAGCGCCGTCAGCGCACCATGACGGCCCAGAGCCTGCGCCATCCGGACCGTGCCCACCACATCCATATTGGCCGCAATCAGCGGAAAACCGGTCCAGTTTGTGCCCGTATGCAGAAACTGGAAGCTGCGGTTGACATCGACATTGCTGCGGCTGGCCAGGGTGGAGCGCTTGGGGCGGATCAGCACGTCCTTGAAGTCGAGTTTTATGTCGTTTTCGATGCGCATGGAGTGGAGTCCGTGGGGAATGTTGGGGCGAGTGTGGCACAGGCTGCGGCTTCAACCAAGAGAGCTGTGGCTCCAGCGTTTGCCGGTGCCCCTGCTCGCCCCGTGCTTGACATGGGCAGCTCCCTGAAATAGTTTTACCCAAGTAAAACTTCTGGAGCCATACCATGCTCACCGCCTCCCTGCGCCGCTCCGGTGGCTCGCTGATCCTGACCATACCGCAGCCCTATGCCGAGCAGAACCGTTTGGAGGCCGGCTCCAGAATGGCGCTGGAAATTGACGGTGCCCAATTGCGGGTCATGCCTGCCCGCACGCGGAAAAACCTGGCCCAGTTGCTGGCCGCAACCCCTGACGGACTGAACCGGGCCGGGGGCTGGGATGAAATGCCTGCAACCGGGATGGAATTGTGATACCCGAACGCGGCGATATCCTGCATCTGGCCTTTGATCCGGCCAGCGGGCGCGAGATGAAAGGCAATCATTTCTGCCTGGTGGTTTCGCCCAAGCCGTTTAACCAGCGTTTCCAGCTGGCAATTGTCTGCCCGATTTCTGGCGGGCTGGCCCCGGCGGGGCGGGATACCGGCTTTCTGGTCTCGCTTGCTGGCACCGGGCTGCGGACGGATGGCAATATTCACGCCCACCAACTCAAATCGCTCGACTGGAACGCCCGTAAAGCCCGGCTGGTTGAGCGTGCGCCACCAGAAATTATCTCGCTGGTGCTGGAATGTCTCGCCCCGGTGTTTGAATAAACCAAATCACGAGGCAAGCCCCTTTACGCCCCCCTCCGTGTCAGCCACACTCGCTGCCCGACTCTCGCCTACGAGACTGCATGAACACCGCCGCCTCCGGGCCAAAAATTGCCTTTCTTGCCT
>JAYVYA010000125.1:0-4459 GCA_043784745.1 Hyphomicrobiales bacterium | reverse complement strand
AGCGCTGCAAAATTCCGTCCTTTTTCAAGGTGTACCGTCCATGCCTTCCTATCTTGATATCGGCCTCATCGCCGTCATTCTGATTTCCGCGATGCTGTCCATGGTGCGCGGCTTTACGCGCGAAGTTCTGGCCATTTTCTCCTGGGGTGCCGCCGCCGCTGCGGCCTATTATTTTCACCCGCTGCTTCTGCCTTATTTGAAGCCTTATATCCAGAAGGAGAATATCCAGCTCGGAATTGCCGTCGCGGCGGTATTTTTCATCACGCTGGTGGTCATCTCGATTATCACGGTCAAGATTTCGGATGCGATCCTTGATTCCAAGGTCGGCGCGCTGGACCGGTCCATGGGCTTTCTGTTTGGCGCGGGGCGTGGCTTTCTGCTCTGCGTGGTCGCTTACATGCTGTTCGTCTGGCTGTTGCCGGAAAAGGGGATGCCGGAATGGGCTGCCAATGCCAGGAGCCGCCCTGTGCTGGAATCGGCCCGCGACCAGTTGCAGGCATTGCTGCCAGCCGGCACCGCCGATTCGATTTTCAAATATTTGAAGAAGCCGAAAACCGGCGCGCCGGATGAGCCGCCGGCCGAGCCGGATGCTGTGCCGGCGCCTGCAACGCCGCCGAATGGTGCCACCCCCCGGCACCAGCCGCACCCGCCCCATTGAAAAAGACGGACGCGACCCCGCCTGCACCAGCCACACAGACCGCCAGCGACAAGCAGAAGCTGGATGCGATTGCAGCGGCGGCAGCAGCAGCCGCCAAGCCAAAACCGTGAACTCAAAGCCTTGGCCAAGCCTGGCCAGGCACAGGAGACAGGGTGCACATGAGCAATCCCGGCTGTGCGTACAACATGCAGGAATTTGATCCGGAAGCGGATCGCCTGCACGAGGAATGCGGTGTGTTCGGCATTTTTGGCCACCCGGACGCCGCTGCCATCACCGCGCTGGGGCTGCACGCCCTGCAGCATCGCGGCCAGGAAGCGGCGGGCATTGTCTCGTTTGACGGTCGCCGGTTCCATTCGGAGCGGCGGCTCGGGCTGGTCGGCGACCATTTCTCCAAACCCTCGACCATTGCCCGCCTGCCCGGCCACGCCGCCATTGGCCATGTCCGCTATTCCACCACCGGCGAAACCATTTTGCGCAATGTGCAGCCGTTGTTTGCCGAACTGGCTGGCGGCGGTCTGGCCGTGGCACATAATGGCAATTTGACCAATGGTTTGGCCATGCGCCGCCAGCTGGTGCGCGCGGGGGCGATTTACCAGTCCACCTCTGACACGGAAGTTGTGCTGCATCTTGTCGCCCGCAGCCGCCACAGCCGGGTGATTGACCGCTATATCGAGGCGCTGCGCCAGCTGGAAGGGGCCTATGCCTTTGTGACGCTGACCAACAAGAAGCTGATTGGCGCACGCGATCCGCTCGGCATCCGCCCGCTGGTGCTGGGCGAGCTGGACGGCAAATATATCCTCGCCTCCGAGACCTGCGCGCTCGATATCATCGGCGCGCGTTTTGTCCGCGATATACGCAATGGCGAAATTGTGGTGATTTCCGAAGACGGGATCGAGAGCCTGACCCCCTTCCCGCCGCAGCCGATGCGGCCCTGCATTTTTGAATATGTCTATTTTGCCCGGCCGGATTCGATCGTCCATGGCCGCCCGATCTATGAAGTGCGCAAGAAAATGGGCGCGGTGCTGGCGCAGGAGGCCGGGATTGAGGCCGATGTGGTGGTGCCGGTGCCCGACAGCGGCGTGCCTGCTGCCATCGGCTATTCGCAGGCCGCCGGTATTCCGTTTGAGCTGGGTATTATCCGCAACCATTATGTCGGGCGCACCTTCATCCAGCCGACGCAAAGCGTGCGGGAGCTGGGCGTGCGGCTCAAGCACAGCGCCAACCGCTGCGTGGTCGAGGGCAAGCGCATCGTGCTGATTGATGATTCGATTGTGCGCGGCACCACCAGCGTCAAAATCGTGCAGATGATGCGCGATGCCGGGGCACGCGAAGTGCATTTCCGCATCTCCTGCCCGCCGGTGAAATTCCCCGATTATTACGGCATTGACACGCCAAGCCAGGACAAGCTTTTGGCCGCGACCCATAGTCTGGAAGAAATGCGCGCCTATATTGGCTGTGACACACTGGCCTTCCTGTCCGTCGATGGCCTCTACCGCGCCATGGGCGAAAAAGCCCGCAACCCCGCCCGCCCGCAATTCACCGACCATTGTTTTACCGGCGATTATCCCACGCATCTGACAGATGTGGTCGGGGAAAGTGCCAAGCAGGAATTTTCCCTGTTCAGGGAAGCGGTGTGAGTTCCGGCATGTCCAAAGTCTTGCAGGGAAAAGTCGCCCTCGTCACCGGGGCCTCGCGCGGCATTGGCCGGGCAGCGGCGCTGGAATTTGCCCGCGCAGGGGCACATGTGATTGCGCTGGCCCGCACCCAGGGCGGGCTGGAAGCACTGGATGATCAAATCCGTGCGCTCGGCGGCGCGGCAACGCTGGTGCCTTGTGACCTCAAGGATTTTGATGCGCTCGACCGGCTTGGCGGGGCGATTAACGAGCGCTGGGGGCGGCTGGACATATTGCTCGGCAATGCCGGGGTGCTGGGGCCATTGACGCCGCTGGCGCATGCGGAACCCAAAGAGTGGGAAAATGTGATGGCGGTCAACGTCACCGCCAACTGGCGGTTGATCCGCTCGCTGGATTTGCTGCTGCGGGCGGCAGAGGCCGGGCGGGCGCTTTTCGTCACTTCGGCCGTGGCCCACCGCGCCGAGATGCGGGCCTATTGGGGGCCGTATGCCATATCCAAGGCGGCGCTGGAGGCGCTGGTGCGGACCTATGCGGCGGAGACGGCCAGTTCCAGCGTCCGGACCGTGCTGATACAGCCCGGCCCCCTGCGCACCAAAATGCGCGCCATCGCCATGCCCGGCGAAGACCCGCTGACTTTGAAAACGCCGGAAGAGCTGGCTCCGAAGATTCTGGCGCTGTGTGCGGGGGAGCTGGCAGGCAGCGGACAGGTGTATGATTTCCAGGGTGACCGGATGCTGCGATATCAGGGGCTGGCGGAAGTGTAGGCAAGCCCGCCAGCCTTCGTTTGCATGTGTGCGCCCAGGCCATTGGCAGGCGGACAAGCTTCCAAAACTGCAAACCTGTAATCCCGGAACTGCCCTTGATTTACAAATGCCGAGTGGCAATATCGGCCCTGTATTGTTGGCGCTACGGCGCGGCCCCCAAAGCCAGAGGTCTCCACCATGTCCATCCGCCCAATAAAATCGATCATTGAAGCCAAGCCGGTGCTGGAAGGCGCTGGCGTGAAATTGCGGCGGGGCTTTGGCTTTGGCGAAACCGAGGCTTACGACCCCTTCCTGCTGTTTGACGATTTCCGCAATGATCGCCCGCAGGATTACGAGAAAGGGTTTCCGTGGCATCCGCATCGCGGCATTGAAACCATCACCTATGTGCTGGCCGGCAATGTGGACCATGCCGACAGCCTCGGCAACCAGGGCACGCTGGGGGCGGACGATGTGCAATGGATGACGGCAGGGCGCGGCATCCTGCATCAGGAAATGCCCAAGGGCGATGCCAATGGCCGGATGCATGGATTCCAGCTCTGGGCCAACCTGCCCTCCGCGCTAAAAATGACCGAGCCACGCTATCAGGATATTGAGGCGGCGGGCATTCCCGATGTGACCGATGACGACGGCGTGCGGGTCAAAATCATCTGCGGCGAATTTTGGGGCCGGCGCGGCCCGGTGGAAGGGGTGGCAGCTGACCCGCGCTACCTCGATGTGTGTGTGCCGCCGGGCCAGAGGAAGGTGCTGAAAGTGGAGATGGAGCGCCACGCCTTCGCCTATATTTTTGAAGGCTCGGCCAGTTTCCGCTCCTCGTCAAAGCCCTTCGGCGTTTTGACGGAGAAGGAGGTGGACGGGCAGGAAATTCATGTGCGCGAAAGCACCGGCAACCGCTCGCTGGTGCTGTTTGACAGCGGCGACGAGGTGACCGTTCAGGCAGGCGAGGCAGGCGTGCGGTTTCTGCTTGTGTCCGGCAAGCCGATCAAGGAGCCGGTGGCGTGGTATGGACCGATTGTAATGAATACGCAGTCCGAATTGCGCCAGGCGGTGAAGGAATTGAATGACGGGAGTTTTATAAGGTAATTTGGCAACAGGAGGGCGATATGACACAAACCGGATGCCTGACGATATTTGTTGCCGCTACGCTCAGCTTGTTTTGCGCACCAGCCATCGCGCAGGAACCCCGCAGCGTTTGCCGCACTGTAAAATCCGCCATTGAACGCGGCCATGGTTTTACCGGTCGCCCGCCATGGTATGAGCGCGGCAGCACGTTGCCGGAAAACCTGACCAAGGCCGGGCATGGTATCTCCTTCGCACTTAAGGGCGAGGCGGTGACCAAGCAGCAGGCGGATGATCTCGGCGTTTCCGCCGAAGACTGGACGGATATCCAACAGGCAGATCAGGCC
>JAYVYA010000124.1:0-1521 GCA_043784745.1 Hyphomicrobiales bacterium | reverse complement strand
CCCTGAATGGTGCTGGTTGGATTCGATGCCCAAACCATACGCTAAATCAGCCGCTTAAACCACATCCGCCACCCTCCGCTGAATAATGCGGGCTAATTGATTGATCCAAGGTCATATTTCGTAAATAGTACGCTATATTATGCGCTTCGCGCACCCCCTCATCCGGCCCAAGCGGGCCACCTTCTCCCGCGAGGGGAGAAGGAAAAAGCCGCTCAATCTCAACACATCATGCTCTAATCCCGCAGCCTTGCCAGCGCGGCCTTCAGCTTTTCAATCTGCGCCAGCGCATCGGCCAGCCGCTCGCGGTTTTCCTCGATCACTTCTTCGGGTGCCCGCGCCACAAAGTCAGCATTGCCGAGTTTGGCCTGCGCCCGGGCAGCTTCGCCCTCCAGCCGCACAATCTCCTTCTCCAGCCGGGCTTCCTCGGCTTTCAGGTCGATTATGCCTTCCAGCGGGAGCACACAAAGCGAGCCGCGCACAATCATCTGGGCGCTGCCTTTGGGGGCCGAATCGGCCAGTGAAATGTCGGACAGGCGGGCCAGCCGCATCAGCGTCTCGCGCCACGCTCCGGCCCGCGCCTGAACCTCCGGTGCCGCATTTACCAGCACCAGCGGGATCAGCGCCGCGCCGGGCACCGACATTTCCGCCCGCACCGAGCGTATTTCGGAGATGAGATCGACCACCCAGCCGACTTCCGCCTCCGCCGCTGGATTCGCCAGCCCTTCCAGCGTCGGCCATTGTGCCAGAGCCAGCATTTTCCGCCCGCCCGGCCCGCCGGCATCGACCGCCGTCCAAAGTTCTTCGGTGATAAAGGGCATGAAAGGGTGCAGCAGCTTGACAATTTCGTGGAGCAGAAACGCCACCGCGCCGCGCGTTTCGTCCTTGGCGGGGCTGTCAGGCCCTTGCAGAACCGGTTTGGCCAATTCCACATACCAGTCGCAGAACACATTCCAGACAAAGCGGTAGGCGGCATTGGCGGCTTCATTGAAGCGGTAGGCCTCAATCGCCCCGGTGATTTCTTGGCAGGTGCGGGCCAGTTCGCCAAAGGCCCAAAGGTTGAGCACCTCTTTTGCTTCGCGCGGCTTGAAAGTGTCATGGTGCAGCAGGGCACCATTCATCTCGGCGAAGCGGGCTGAATTCCACAGCTTGGTGCCAAAATTGCGGTAGCCCTCGACGCGAGGGATCGACATTTTAATGTCGCGACCTTGCGCCGCCATGGCCGCCAGCGTGAAACGCAGGGCATCCGCACCATAGGCAGGAATGCCCTGCGGGTAGTCGCGGCGGGTGGCAGCCTCGATGGCTTTGGCATCTTTCGTGTTTGCCAGACTGGTGGTGCGCTTGTGAATCAGGGTTTTGAGATCGACTCCCTCGATAATGTCGAGCGGGTCCATGACATTGCCCTTGGACTTTGCGTCGCTCACGCTGTCGTCGATTGATACAGCCATCAGCGACGATATGAACGCGGCCAATGCCTACGGTGCGCAGATTGGCGATAGCCAGTTGTCGGGGCTGCTGGTGACC
>JAYVYA010000123.1:0-7607 GCA_043784745.1 Hyphomicrobiales bacterium | reverse complement strand
ATGATTGGCTTGCCGGTGGTGAACAGGTTGTCGTAGTCGCTATCACTGAGGCCGTGCGGATGGTCCCGCTCGGGCTGCAGACGCATCAGGTCGACCACGTTGATCACCCGTATTTTCAGACCGGGCAGATGCTGGCGCAGCATCGACACTGCCGCCAGCACTTCCAGCGTGGGCGTTTCGCCGCAGCACGCCATCACCACGTCCGGGTCCGCGTTCTGGTCGTTGCTGGCCCATTGCCAGATGCCGAGGCCCTGCGTGCAATGCACCATGGCTGCCTCGATAGCCAGCCATTGCGGGCGCGGCTGCTTGCTCGCCACCACGACATTGACGTAGTGCCGCGAGCGCAGGCAATGGTCCATCACCGACAGCAGGCAATTGGCATCCGGCGGGAGATAGACGCGCACGATGTCCGCTTTTTTGGCGATGACATGGTCGAGAAAGCCAGGGTCCTGATGGGTAAAGCCGTTGTGGTCCTGCTGCCAGACATGCGAGGCCAGCAGATAGTTCAGCGAGGCGATCTTGCGGCGCCACGGCAACTCCAGCGTCACCTTCAGCCATTTGGCGTGCTGGACCAGCATGGAATCGACAATGCGGATGAAGCCCTCGTAGCAATTGAACAATCCATGCCGTCCTGTCAGGAGATAGCCTTCCAGCCAGCCCTGGCACTGGTGCTCGCTGAGCATGGAATCGACCACGCGGCCATCGGCGGCGAGAAATTCGTCCGCTGCGGTTTCGGGGGCGTCCCACTGGCGGTTGGTGACCTCGAACACCGCGCCCAGAAGATTGGACAGCGTCTCATCGGGTCCAAAAATCCGGAAATTACGCTGTTTCTGGTTTAGCTCGAGGATGTCGCGGAGGAATGTGCCGAACACCTTCGTATCCTGGGCCACGACGGCACCGGGCGAGGGCACTGCGACGGCACGAGGGCGGAAATCGGGCATGCGCAGGTCGCGCAGCAGCATGCCGCCATTGGCATGCAGATTGGCACCCATGCGCCGGTTGCCTTTTGGCGCGAGATCGGCCAGTTCCGGAATCAGGCACCCGCTTTGGTCGAACAATTCCTCGGCGCGGTAGCTTTTCAGCCAGCTTTCAAGCTGCGCCAGATGGCCGGGATGCTTGGCATCAATCGAAATCGGCACCTGGTGCGAGCGGAACGTGCCCTCAACGGCCAGGCCATCGACAACTTTGGGGCCAGTCCAGCCTTTTGGCGAGCGCAGCACGATCATCGGCCAGCGCGGCCGTGTGGTGTCGTCCTTATCGCGGGCGTTTTTTTGGATTTGCCGGATATCGCCCACCGCTTTTTCCAGGGCGGCGGCCATCAGCCCGTGCATTTTGGCGGGATCGTCGCCTTCGACATAATACGGCGTCCAGCCGCAGCCCCTGAAAAACTGCTCCAGTTCTTCGGGATCGATGCGGGCCAGCAGCGTCGGGTTGCTGATCTTGTAGCCGTTGAGGTGGAGGATCGGCAGCACCGCCCCGTCGGTTCTGGCGTTGAGCAGCTTGTTGGAGTGCCAGGCCGTTGCCAGCGGCCCGGTTTCCGCCTCGCCATCGCCGACAATGCAGGCCACGATCAGGCCGGGATTGTCGAAAGCCGCGCCAAAGGCATGGCTGAGCGAATAGCCCAGTTCGCCGCCTTCATGGATCGAGCCGGGCGTGGAAGGCGCGACATGGCTGGAAATCCCGCCGGGAAAGGAGAATTGCGTGAACAGCTTTTTCAGCCCGGCCTCGTCCTGGCTGACGTTGGGGCAGACCTCGCTGTAGCTTCCTTCCAGATAGGTATTGGCCACCAGCGCCGGACCACCGTGGCCGGGGCCGGAAATATAGATCATGTCGAGGTCATGCGCCTTGATGACGCGGTTGAGATGGACATAGATGAAATTCTGGCCCGGCGTCGTGCCCCAGTGCCCCACCAGCAGCGGCTTGACATGGGCCAGCGTCAACGGCTCTCGCAGCAGCGGATTATCGTAAAGATAAAGCTGCCCGACCGAGAGGTAGTTGGCCGCGCGCCAGTAGGCATTCATCCGGCGCAATTCGTCAGGATGCAGCAGGGGTTTTTCTGTGTGCGCTTCAGCCCCGCTGGCATGTTCCTGCACTGCTTCGATTGCAATTGCTGTATTCATGTCCGGTAACTCCATCGCGTGCGGGTTGTTACCGGTTCGAGGATTTTTACCGATTTTCCGTGAAACAGCCCTAATACGGAACGCGCGGAGCACGTTCTGGTTCCGTCATGTTGCAGGGTGCAGGTGATGGAGGCCACCTGCACAGAGCGGGAAAGAATCCTGCCTTGCCTTTAGGCCGGCCTGAAGTCGAGCACCCGGACAACAGATTTCGCTATCATGATTTCCTCGTCCGTGCGGATCACGCGCACTTTGACGCGCCCGCCCTCAGTTGAAATCACGGGCGCATTCAGGGCGTTGCGTTTGTCATCAAGCGCAATTCCGAGAAAATCCAACCCGTCGCAAATCCTCGCGCGGACAATCGCTGCGTTTTCGCCGATGCCGCCGGCAAATACCAGCTGGTCCACGCCGCCCAGAACGACGGCGAATGCGCCGATCCATTTTTTGACCTGATAGCAAAACAGCGCAACCGCTTCGGCAGCCCGCACATCCTGCGCCTCCAGCCCAATCAGAACCTGCATATCGGCACTGGTTTCGGATATTCCAAGCAGGCCAGACTTGAAATTTACCATGGTATCAAATTGCGCGGCGCTCATCTGTTCGGTCCGCGCCAGATACGGCATCAGCCCCGGATCGAGATCTCCCGAGCGCGTGCCCATCGGCAGCCCGGACGCCGGGGTAAATCCCATGCTGGTATCAACGGGCCTTCCGTCCTTCACCGCCGCAAGGCTGGCACCATTGCCCAGATGGGCGAGAATGATGCGGCCGGGGGCCGGCTCGACTTCGGCGATGCGCGCCAGCTCACTCATCAGAAAGGCGTAAGACAGGCCGTGGAACCCGTAGCGCCGCACGCCCTGCGCCTCGTAGCGGCGCGGGACCGGCATCAGCTGCGCCACCCTGGGCATGGCGTGATGAAACGCGGTGTCGAAACAGGCAACCTGCGGCATATTGGGGAACCTTCGCTGAAACGCTTCGACCAGCAGGATTTCTCCGGGCAAGTGCTGGGGATCAAAGGGTGAAAGCCCCCGCAGCGCCGCCACCACATCGGGATTTATCCGCTCCGGCTCGCTATACGCCGCGCCTCCGTGCACGATGCGGTGCCCGACTGCCGAAAACCCCGCCCCGCTGCGTTGCTCCAGCCAGTGCATCAAGGCCGCCACCGCCGCCTCGTGATCTGGCGCGGTCACGCTTTCCGACAGATCGTTCGCCGGCTTGACGCCCTTCACCTTCAAGGTGGCGTCGGCCTGTCCAATGCGCTCCACTGCGCCATGAAAGACACGCTCCAGCGCTTCACCAGCTTCGAACAGCGCAAATTTGATGCTGGACGAGCCACCATTGATCGTCAGGATGCGCGGATTCGCTGGTTTCATGTGGACATATGATCTCCAAAAGCAGCTTTTCGGCATCCCGATTGACAGTCGCCGGCCAGCGAGCGGGAGCCTGCCCGAACCTTAATTGCCGAAAGGCACTAAGGTTGCCGCCCGCCATGAATATTGTCGTCAAACCACAGTTGCCGGCCCGGGAACCGGCCTGTTTCCAAATGTGGCGGGGAACCTCGCAGACCGTAAAACATTAAGCCCGATGACAAAAGGCCGGGACGCCCGGCCCCATTGGGTTGAGGAAGACATTGAATATGGGCGCTGACTTGTCTATCGGGGCAAAAACCGCTTTCCAGACAGCGCGCGCTCAAATCGCGCAGAATGATGCCCGCCACCAGCCCTAATCAAATCAGCGGGCGAGGCGGCAACTGCGACAACGACGATTCACAATCTGTTGCGTAAAACCGAGAGAGTTTTACGCGGCCGGTGGCGGCCGCCGCAAAGCGCACAGCTTTTCCTGAAACAGAGATCGGCTTATTGTCCAAGTCTGTCGCTGTTCGTTTATTTTTGCATAATTTGACCGCCATCCGATCAATTTTTTCTTTGGGGTCGCATGAATGGCGATAGCGATTTTTTTTCGATCCCTGAATTAATGGAACCAAACGTTTACTGACGGGTTTATTTCTGGGCGAAGCGCGAAAAGCCGCCAAAGTGGCATGTTTTGCGCAGGTTATTTGGAGGAGAACAAAATGACAACCCAACCAGTCGCAATTCCGCAGCCTGCTGCAAAGTCAGGTTGCTGTGGCGGCGATGCTGCCAAGGACAAGGCAGTGCCAGCCGCCGCATCCAAGCCAATTGGCAATCCAGTGCCCGAGACGAAGGACGTCGCGCCCAAGGCTGGCGGGTCGTGCTGCTGCGGTGACAGCCATGCCAAGGGCACTCAATAATCGCCACAGCTCGGGTAGCTAGGCGGCCACCTGAAACTTGCCGGGACGAAAACGTCCGCAGCGAATCCGAAAAGGAGAACGACATGGCAAATTCCCCCGAAACATCCAGGCCAGGCGCTGCAGCCCGGCAGCCTTCGAAGAGCAGCCCGCAAGCTTCGGCCAGATCACCAGCGGCAACCGATCCAAAATCAAAGCCTGCCGATGCGGATGCCGCCAAGCATGCCGGGCACACCGCAGCCGAACATGAAAAGATGAAGGGGCGTTCCTGACAGGACGCCAGGCTTCAGGATCAGGAAAGCAACCCTGATCCTGTGGCGAGTGCTCTCAAGGAGGCCAGAATGTCCAACGTCACCCACCTGTCTTCGCCGTCTATGCTCGGCTATGTCCGAAGCATTTCGACGGGCGCGTTCTCGACACTGATTATTTTTGCGCTTTGCTGGGTGGGAGTGGCGCTGGGACTGCCTTTCACTCTTTCACATGCTTTCGTGGGATTGTTCACGCTGGAACCGGTCGGATCGGTGAATGCACTGCTGCTGGGCGGGCTGTTTGCGTTCCTGGGCGGTGGCATCGGCGGAGCGATCATTGCCCATTGCTACAATCTGGCAGGCCGGTTGTGGGGGGACTGACGGGTCCAATCTGCCGGTCTGGCTGCACAACACCAGCGAGCTGCACTGAGAAACGAGCCACGGGATCGGGAAGAGCGCCATGACAACTGCAACGCTGGAAGTTGGTGGCCTGCTCTCGATCCTTGGTGCGCACGGCATCGAGAAGCAGCTCTCGCGTCTCAAAGGGGTTGGCCGCGTTTGGGTCAACCCTGTGACCGGCTCAACCACCGTGATGTTTGATTCTCAAACAACGAACCTTTCTGCCATTCAGGCGGCGATCAAAAAATGCGGCTTTCAGTGTGCAGGCCAAGCCACGCCCCGGCATGTGTGCGGCTAGTCGAGCAATGCCGGTGGTTTTTATCGGCGAGGAGAATAACAATGTCGCGCACGCCAGTTATTTCAGCCAAACCGCCATCGACGCCCGCACACCGCGCCAGCCACGGTGCAAAGCCAGCAACCGCCTCTCACCCCGCGCAATCAAAAGGGGCGCATGTTTTAAAATCCCGGCACGGAATGTCGCTTGATTCCGACATCAAGGTGGAAATCGCCCCCGATGTCGCGGTCAAGCTGGAAATAACACCCGCGTCATCCGCAAAGCCGGTTTCCCCACCCGCTGACGTCGCCGCGCCGGGTGGGTCACCTGCGGCGGACACGAAGACTGCGCTCGCGGCCTCAGCCATGCCTGAAAATGCGCCGGCGGAGGCTGACAAACCGCCCAACGCACCTGCGGATACAGCAAAGGCCGTCGCTGCGCCTGCCACACCCGGAAAACTCCCGGCAGCCCCGGCGGCCAGCGCAGAGGGTTCACCTGCCAACGCCAAGCCGGAAGCCAAGCCTGCCTTTGCCGCGAAGCCGGACCCGGCAATCGCGGCCGGCAAGGAAGCAATGCCCCAACCTGCCACCAAAGCGAAAGCTGCGGCGAGCTTTGCCGTAAGGCTGGAAGTCCCGCCAGACATGTCCGTCAAGCTGGAAGTGACACCTCTGTTTGCGCAACAATCTCCTGCAACTGCTGCTTCCAAGCCGCCCGCTTCACCGGAGGGCGCAGCAGAGGCAGGACCGGACAATCATCCAGCCCATGGCGATGAACAGGCCAAGCCATCACTAGCCGACGCCACCAAGCCCGATGCGGCTATGCCTGACGCCACCAAGCCTGACGCGCCTAAGCCAGATGCGGCCATGGCCGCTATGCCCGGCCACGAAAGCCACGGCGAAAAAAAAAATGATGCGATGGCCCATGAAATGGGGCATGGCGAGGGCGGTGACCTGCAGTCGATGGTGCTCGACATGCGCAACCGCTTTTTCATTGCGCTGGCCTTCAGCCTGCCGATTTTCGCCTTCTCGCCCATGGGCTTTGATGCGATCAAGGTTCCCGTGCCGTTCGGCCTGCGGCTGGACCTCGTGCTGTTCGCGCTCGCCAGCGGTGCCATCCTCTATCCGGTCTGGCCGTTTGTCGTTGCCGCTTATCGCGCCATCCTGAGCGGCGTCGCCAATATGGCCGTGCTCGTCGTGCTCAGCGTCGGCACGGGCTATCTGTTCAGCGTCGGATCGACGTTCCTGTGGGGCGGCCAGCAGTTTTACGAGGCGTCGGCGCTGCTGCTCGTCTTCGTCCTGCTCGGGCACTGGCTGGAAATGCGCGCCAGGGCCGGTGCATCGGAGGCCATCAGCGCCTTGATGAACCTGGCCCCTGCCAAGGCCATGGTATTGCGCGACGGCAAGGAGATTGAAGTCGCCACAGCCGAGGTCAAATCCGGCGACATTGTCGTGATCCGCCCCGGCAACAAGGTCCCGGTCGATGGAACAATTCTGGAAGGCGCATCGCTGATCGACGAATCGATGCTGACCGGTGAATCGATGCCGGTGGCCAAGAAGGTTGGCGATCCCGTCATTGGAGCCTCGATCAACAAGAGCGGCACATTCCAGTACCGCGCCACCAAGGTCGGCGCGGACACGGCGCTGGCCCAGATCGTCAAGCTGGTGCAGGAGGCGCAAAACTCCAAGGCACCCGCGCAATTGCTGGCCGACCGGGCCGCGCAATGGCTGGTTCTGGCCGCCATTGTCACCGCACTGCTGACGTTTGCAGTCTGGTACTGGTGGATCGGCCAGCCACTGCTGTTCGCTGTCGGCCTTGCGATTACCGTCCTGGTCATCGCCTGCCCGGATGCGCTGGGGCTGGCGACGCCTATGGCGATCATGGTTGGCACCGGGCTGGGTGCCATGAACGGCATACTTTTCAAGAACGCTTCGGCTTTGGAAGATGCGACCAAGCTTGATGTCATCATTTTCGACAAGACCGGCACATTGACCATGGGCAAGCCGGAAGTGGTCGATCTGGCGCTGGCGTCCGGCGTGACAGAGGAGCAGCTGCTTGCCGGCGCGGCAAGCGTCGATGCCGGATCGGACCATCCGCTGGCGCAAGCCATCCTGCGACGGGCGGACAAGGTGAAGGCACCCAAAGCAACGGCATTCACCAATATCGAGGGCAAGGGTGCCAAGGCGCAGGTCGATGGCAAGACCGCCCTGCTTGGCAACAAGTTGCTGATGACCGAAAACAGCATCGACCTGGCCGAACTGGGCGCAAAATCGGAGCAATTGCAGGGTGCAGGCCGCACCGTCGTCCAC
>JAYVYA010000122.1:0-4399 GCA_043784745.1 Hyphomicrobiales bacterium | reverse complement strand
CAATGCTACTTCTATGTGACGGACGGATGGCCTGTTTATCCGGTCCGCCGCCTCAACATGCGCGAGCAATTGATTCGTGAAGTGGAAATTGTGCCTCTCGAAGTTGTCGTGCGCAATGTTGCCGCTGGTTCTCTGGCGACCCGGCTCGGGATTGAGGAAGGCACGCAATTGCCGCGCTCGATCATCGAGTTTTACTACAAGAGCGATGCGCTGAACGATCCTCTGGTATCGGAAGAGCACATAACTGCTTTTGGCTGGGCCAGCCCGCAGGAGATTGACGACATTATGGCGCTGGCCATCCGCGTCAATGATTTCCTCTCCGGCCTGTTTCTCGGCGTCGGCATCCGGCTGGTCGATTTCAAGATGGAATGCGGACGGCTGTTTGAAGGCGACATGATGCGCATCATCGTTGCTGATGAAATCTCGCCTGATTCGGCCCGCCTGTGGGATGTCAAGTCCAACGACAAGATGGACAAGGACCGATTCCGCCGCGACATGGGCGGCCTGCTCGAAGCCTATACCGAAGTCGCCCGACGCCTCGGCATCATGCAGGAGGGCGAAATGCCGCGCACGGGCGGGCCAAAACTGGTGCAGTGAGGCAGGCGGAGGCCAATGGCATGGTGCAGCTGGCAGCGTGTGACGACAGGATGGTGGTTGGGGAATTCTTGCAATTCCTCGAAACCCGCCCTGATGAAGAAAAATGGGAATTGTTGGACGGAATGCCGGTGATGAATGCTGCTCCCGTCTACCGTCATCAGCGCATTGTCTTCAACCTGCTGAAATGTCTTGGAGCACAAGAAAAGCATCCCAATCCGCCATGGGTTGTCATCCCCGGCATTGGTGTGCGCGTCTCGGACTACAGCTTGCCGGTTCCCGATGTAATGGTTGTGCCGCCCCTGGCTGCGGACGCGCATTATTGTGACAATATTCTTGCCGCCTTTGAAGTTTTGTCACCATCGACAAAAAAGCGCGATCTGACATGGAAGCGCAAGGCTTACGCCGGAATTGCTTCGGTGCAGCATTATGTCATTATTATCCCTGAAAAAACGGAAGTCCTGCATTTCCGCCGGACCGCTGGCTGGCAGGATGTAATGCTGGCAGCAATGGAAGACAGGCTTGAGTTCCCCGAGCTACGCCTCGGTCTCAAGCTGTCAGACATCTATTTCGGGCTGGGATATTGACGCCCGCCCCTCACCGCCCCTGCGCCGTCAGCAGCTTCACGGCAAAACCGCCCATTAGCGCTGCAAAGCTGTAGTCAAAAATCCGCATGGCTTTGGGATTGGCGCGCATCGTCGAGATGAACTGTGCGGCGATGACGATCAGGATGAAGCCGATGATCGTGCCGAGCACCAGAAAATACAGCGCCAGAAACAGCAGCTTGCCGCTGGCAAACGGATCCCCCGCCTCGACAAACTGCGGCAGGAAGGTCACGTAAAAGATAATGATTTTCGGATTGGTCAGGTTGATGCCAATGCCGGTCAGGTAGGTCGCCCGCACAGAGGGCTCCACCGCGCCCTCGCGCTTGATTGACAGGGCCGAGCCGTGGCGAATCGCCTGCACCGCGAGAAACAGCAGGTAGAGCGCCCCGGCGATCTTGATAACCAGAAACGCATTGGGGGATGCAGCAATCAGCGCCGACAGGCCAAACCCGGCCAGCAGGGCGTGAAACACCAGCCCGGTTGTTGCCCCGAGCATGGCCGCAAACCCCAGCTTGCGCCCGCCCGCCATTGTGCGGGACAAAAACAGTGTCATGTCCGGGCCGGGGGTGATGGCCAGAAGGATACAGGCGATGGTAAAGGTGGCGAGAAGGGGGAGGGAGGGGAGGAATGTCATGGGTGATCCGGACGGCACGCGTGCGCTTCCAGGATATTTGGCAATATTCCCGGTGAGAATCAACATTGTTGCGGTGGCAAGAGCGGGCGGGACGCCCGCACTCCCAGTTTACCCCTCCAGTAGGCGCCTCGCAATCACTTGCGCCTGAATCTCCGCAGCGCCTTCAAAAATGTTGAGAATCCGCGCATCGCACAGCACACGCGACACCGGATATTCCAGCGCAAAGCCGTTGCCGCCGTGGATTTGCAGGGCATTGTCTGCCGCCGCCCAGGCAATGCGGGCACCCAGCAGCTTGGCCATGCCCGCCTCAATGTCGCAGCGCTGGCCGGCATCTTTGGCATTGCCGGCAAAATAGGTAATTTGCCGGGCAATATGGATTTCCACCGCCATCATCACAATCTTGTCGGCGACTCGCGGAAACTGGATCAGCGCTTTGCCAAACTGCACCCGGTCCTGCGCGTAGCGCAAGGCCAGGTCCAGCGCCGATTGCGCCACGCCAATGGCTCTGGCGGCGGTCTGGATGCGGGCCGATTCGAAGGTCTGCATCAATTGCTTGAAGCCCTGGCCCTCCTCGCCGCCGAGCAGATGGCTGGCGGGCACTTCAAATCCGTCAAAGGCAATCTCGTATTCCTTCATGCCGCGATAGCCGAGCACCTCGATTTCGCCGCCGCTCATGCCCTTGGCGGGGAAAGGGTCCGCATCCGTGCCGCGCGGCTTTTGCGCCAGCAGCATGGACAGTCCGCGATAGCCGGGCGCATTCGGGTCGGTGCGCACCAGCAGCGTCATCAGGTCGGCACGGACCGGATGGGTAATCCAGGTCTTGTTGCCGTGCACCTTGTAGGTCTCGCCCGCCTTCACCGCCCGGGTTTTCAGCGAGGCGAGGTCGGAACCGGTGTTGGGCTCGGTGAAGACGGCAGCCGGCAGGATTTCGCCTGACGCCAGTTTGGGCAAATAATGCGCCTTCTGCGCTTGCGTGCCGCCACACAGGATCAGTTCTGCCGCAATCTCGGAGCGGGTGCCGAGCGAGCCAACGCCGATATAGGCGCGGGATAATTCCTCCGACACCACGCACATCGCCACTTTGCCGAGGCCCATGCCGCCGAATTCCTCCGGGATTGTCAGGCCAAAGACGCCCAGATCCGCCAGTCCCTTGACCACCTCCATCGGAATGTAATCGTTCTTCAAATGCCATTGGTGCGCGTGGGGCAGCACTTCGGCCTGCGCAAACTTGCGCATTTCGTCGCGGATGGCTTCCATCGTTTCGTCCAGCCCGCTGGCACCGATGGTGGCAGACGTGTTGCGGGCAATCAGCGTGGCAAGGCGGGCACGATTGGCGGCAACGTTGCCTTGCGCCATCAGCGTTTCCACGGCACGGGTGCGGGCGGCAGAGATGGTTTTTGGCGGCACACCGAATTCCGCCAGCCGGATCGTCTCGCCCTGGCTCATCGCCATACCGCCGAAAACCTGGGCGAGATACTCGCCAAGGCCAATCCGCGTCAGCAATTCCTCTGTCTCGCCAAACAGCCCCTCCCCCTGCAGCCGCCGCGCATAGGCCTGCATTTCGCGGATGGCTTGCACATAGGTGGCCAGCCAGGCCAGGCCATGCACCACATGCTGCTCGCGCTCAACGAGGTCAGCCGAAAGCTTGCCATTGACGCAGACCAGCGCCCGCACGCGGTGCAGGGCATCGCCATACAGCGCCTCGACCGGGGCCAGCGCAGCAGCGCTGTCCTCCAGAAAACTGTCGGGGGCGGGGATTTTGGCGTGCTGCGGCATGATGGGCTCCTTGCCCGCAAGATACACGTTTAGATGCGCTGCACCAATTTGTTGCGTTGCGAAAAAGTTAGTTATTTCGGGTGGGCCAGGTGTCGCGATTCCGCAACGACTTGCTTGCTTTTGTGCAATTTTGGCGCATAATATGCGCGAAATATTAAAAAGGAGAGTCTGGTGAAAAAATCGGCAACGGAAGAACTTGTCCGCAAAAACATCACACTGTCGGCAAGGTGCGAAGCCCGGCTGAATGCAATCAAGGCCCATCGCGCCAGCACGTCCGACAGCGAAGTGATCCGCCAGGCCATTAACCTGATGGGATACCTGCTAAAGAATGACTATGAAGTGGTGCTGCGGGACCCTAAAACCGGCAAGGAAAAAGTGGTTGAGTTTATCTAGGCCGGTATCCGCACTTGCTAAACCAGCGAGTCAAAATCTGAGCCTTTGCCCGCACCGGCCAGATAATCCTGCAAGGCCCAGTGAAATGCCAGAACACTGCATTTATGGCGTTTGGCTATTTCCCGGCATTGGGCCACATATTTGTCAAGGCGTTCAGCGGAAACGCCGACCCGAATATCATCCGCAATATCATCAGTATCAATGTCAAAATCGAAAATTTTTGTCTGCCATTCCGCAATCTCCTCTTCCCAAAACCGGATTCGCCGCACCAATTCCAGCTGGATGATTTTGCGGTCCATCACCCCTCGCCCCGCACCGGGCAGAACACCGCCCCCTCAAACTCGAACACCCGCACCCCCGCCTGATTGTCGGCGGACGCTTTGAACGTCATCAGGCC
>JAYVYA010000121.1:0-14670 GCA_043784745.1 Hyphomicrobiales bacterium | reverse complement strand
CCGCGGGTTCCGCTCGATTACCCGCAGCAGCACGCTTGCCGTCACATCCGGATGCCGCCGTCCCTGTTCCCAGCCTTCCAGCGTACGGGCGGGAATGCCGAAGCGTTGCGAAAATTCGCGCGGGGATTTGGCGACTGCTTTGCGGATGGATTTTACGCGGGCGGCGGTCAGGGAGGGAATTTCGACCACTGGCAAAGCAATCTCGCCGCGCTTCCACGCCAGCGCTTCCTTCAACCCTTCGATCAGTGAAGCGCCGAATTGGGTGTCGTGAGCGCTCTCACAGAGCATCGTTGATTTAGCCATGTTTCAACTCCTGCAAGAATTCGAGAATTTGCTGCCGCTGGCGTTGCGAAAGATCGGTCCGTTCATTCTTCGCGTATGCCGTAATCAAAACAATGGCATCGTCCAAAACTAAAACGAAGTATATCGCTCGGCCACCCCCGCTTTTGCCTGTCTTCCGGCTGGGCAGCGCGAACCGGATTTTTCGGACCCCATGGAGACCCTTGATCCGATCCCCGGCTTCCGGATCATTTTGGAGGTCCCGAACCAAACCGTCGAAGTCAGAATGTGACGCACCAATGCGTTTGAGATCAACATCGAAAGTTTTGGTTCGAATGATTTTCATGGATGAAAATACGCCAACAACGTATTTTGTCAAGGTTGTGAGGCGAATACCAAATTCGCTGCTGAACGTGGACAAACGTTTGAATCCGTCGTCACTTTACGTTTACACTCTCTCACCATCCTCCCGCGAGCGCCTCCGCAATGCTCCCCTCCGTCCTCATCGCCAACCGTGGCGAAATCGCCTGCCGGATTATCCGCACCGCGAGGCGGTTGGGGATGCGGACGGTTGCGGTTTATTCGGAGGCGGACCGTCATGCGCTGCACGTGCGGGAGGCGGATGAGGCCTATTTTATCGGCCCGGCGGAAGCGCGGGAATCCTACCTTCGCGGCGACAAAATCCTGGCCGTTGCCAAGGCTGCCAATGCCGCCTGCATACATCCCGGCTATGGCTTCCTTTCCGAAAACGCGGAATTTGCGGAAGCCTGCGCAGCGGCGGGCGTGGTCTTTGTTGGCCCGCCTCCATCCGCCATCCGCGCCATGGGGCTGAAGGACGGGGCAAAGGCCCTGATGCAAAAGGCCGGGGTGCCGGTGGTGCGCGGCTATCACGGGCCCAATCAGGAGGCAAAATTCCTGAAGGAAAAGGCCTATGAAATCGGCTATCCCGTGCTGATCAAAGCAGTCGCGGGCGGCGGTGGAAAGGGCATGCGGCGGGTGGATGCCCATGCCGGGTTTGAGGAGGCGCTGGCGGGCGCGCAGCGCGAGGCGCTCTCCGCCTTTGGCAATGCCCATATGCTGATCGAAAAATATGTCGCCAGCCCGCGGCATATTGAAATTCAGGTGTTCGGCGATGCGCACGGCCATTACCTGCACCTCAACGAGCGCGACTGTTCGCTGCAACGCCGCCATCAAAAAGTGATTGAGGAAGCGCCCGCGCCGGGCATGAGCGAGGAATTGCGGGCGAAAATGGGGGCGGCGGCGGTGGAGGCGGCCCGCGCTGTCGGCTATCAAGGCGCGGGCACGGTGGAATTCATCGTGGACGGCGCGCGCGGGCTGCGGGCCGACGGGTTCTACTTCATGGAAATGAACACGCGCCTGCAGGTGGAGCACCCGGTGACTGAGGCGGTGACGGGGCTGGATCTGGTGGAATGGCAGTTTCTGGTCGCAGCAGGCGGCAAGTTGCCTTTGTCGCAGGAAGCAGTGCGGCTGGACGGCCATGCGGTGGAGGCACGGCTGTATGCGGAAGACCCGGAAAACGGTTTCTTGCCCGCCACGGGCAAGCTTTGGGCGTTGAAATTGCCCGCAGGAGAGGGAATCAGGGTTGATTCTGGAGTGGAGCAGGGCGATGATGTGACGCCGCATTATGATCCGATGATTGCCAAGATCATCGCCTGCGGGGCCAACCGGGACGAGGCGCTGGACCGGCTGCAAGCGGCACTGGACCAGACAATTGTCGCCGGGCCGCGCTGCAATGCGGCGTTTCTGGCCGCCTTGTGCCGGGCGGCGGAATTTCGCGCCGGCCGGTTTGATACCGGATTTATCGGGCGCAATCTGGCAGCGCTGGAGGCGGAGCCGCAGGCGCGCGATGACATGGCCGTGGCCATGGCTGCGGGCCAAATCTGGTCGGACGGGCAAGTGGCCAGCGCCGCGCAGGACCGTTTTCGCAGCCAGTGGCCGCAATCGCCCTGGGCGGGGGCCGATGCTTTTCAGCTGGGCCCGCCGCGCCAAACCACTTTGCCGCTGCTGGTGGATGGCGAGCCGGCAGAGGCTGTGATTATCTGCGGCGGGGAGGGCCCGGAGGTGCGGGTTGGGGATATACGGGTGCGAACCGGGCAGGGTGGCGGGGGGGTCTTTTTGGCGGGTCCCTATGCGCTGCGCAATGGGCACCAGACCGAAGTGCGCCTGTTCGACCCGCTGGAAATGGATGCCGAAACCGGGGCAGACGGTGATGGGACCATAAAATCTCCCATGCATGGCAAATTGATTGCTGTGCTGGTGGCTGTGGGGGATGAGGTGGCCAGGGGGGCCAAACTCGCCATTGTCGAAGCCATGAAAATGGAGCACGCGCTGACTGCGCCGTTTGCCGGGCGAGTGGTTGAGGTGGCTGTCGTGGCAGGCGCCCAGGTCGTGCAGGGGGCGAAGATTATTGTGATTCACGCCGATTGAGGGCACAGTGGACTGCGAACCCTTAGGTGGGGCGCATGGTTTTCAAAACGGGGAAGCAGCACATGTCAATGAAAAAAATCGCGCTGGTAACGGGGGCAGGGTCCGGTGTCGGGCGGGCGGCGGCGCTGGGACTTTTGAATGCGGGCTGGAGCGTGGCGCTGGCCGGGCGGCGGCGCGATGCGCTGGAGGCCACCGCCGCCTTGCACAAGGGCGACACCTTTGTTGCGCCGTGCGATGTGACCGACCCGGTGGCGGTAAAGGCTTTGTTTGCCAGTGTCGTGGCGCATTTCGGGCGGCTGGATCTGGTGTTCAACAATGCGGGGAGTGGTGCACCGGCGATTCCGATGGAAGACCTAACCTTCGAGCAATGGAAATCGGTCGTGGATATCAATCTTACCGCTGCCTTCCTGTGCACGCAACAAGCGATCCGCCAGTATAAGGCGCAAGTGCCCAGGGGCGGGCGCATCATCAATAACGGCTCGGTGTCTGCGCAAGCCCCGCGCCCCAATTCTGCGCCCTATACGGCGACCAAACATGCGATTACCGGGCTGACCAAATCGACCATTCTGGATGGTCGCCACCATGACATTGCCTGCGGGCAGATCGATATTGGCAATGCCATGACCGAAATGGCGATGAAAATGGCTGCCGGCGTGCCGCAAGCCGATGGCTCCATTCGCGCCGAGCCTTTGATGGACCCTAAAGAAGTCGCCGATGCCATTGTCTACATGGCTGGTCTGCCGCTGTCGTCCAATGTGCCATTCATGACGGTGATGGCGACCAAAATGCCGCTGACCGGGCGGGGGTAGGCGCAACTTGCCGCTGCACCTCCTGAAACTCTGCGTTGGTGCTGACTCGATTGCCGATCTTGAAGGCTGGATTGGCGCGCGGCTGGCGCTGGAGCGGGTAGGCGGGCTGGCGGGCGAGCAAAAGCATACGACACGCATGGTGCCCAGGCGGGCGGCGGAATTGCTGGGAGGGGGCTCGCTTTATTGGGTGATCAAGGGCCAGATTGCGGCGCGGCAAATGCTGCTGGACATTCGTCCCTTCACCGATCCGCAGGGGATTGGCCGGTGTGATCTGGTGCTGGAACCTGTGGTGGTGCCATTGCTGGCGCGCCCCTGCCGTCCCTTCCAGGGCTGGCGCTATCTCAAGGCCGAAGATGTGCCCGATGACCTGGCCGCCGCCGGGGCGGGAGCCGTCGGCATGCCGGAAGAATTGCGGCGCGAGTTGCGCGGGCTGGGGCTGTTGTAGTGGAGCACAGAATTTTGCAAGTTCGCCTTGCGGCGCAGGCCAAGGTGCACGATGTTGGGCGATGAATGATTTGCCGGCGCATCATGGGCCAGCGATCGCATATTGAACCGGACAAGGGGACGAAGCGGATGGGCTTCATTCTGGGTGCACTGCTCCTCGCCTATCTTGTCGTGGTTCTGGCGCGGGCATTTGCCAGGGCCAACCCCGCCAGCATGAAACTTCTGGCCCAGCGGATTTTTGGCCTGGCGATCATGGCAGGAGCGATTGGCAGCGCCCTGCACGGCCAGGTGGCACTGTCGCTGGCGCTCGGCGTCTTTGCCCTGTGGTGCATGGGCCGGGGCCTGTCGCTGGCGTCCTTCCGCTCCGGCGCTTCCCAGCGCACCGGGAAGTCGCGGATGCGATCGGCGATGATCGAGATGGAAATTGACCATTCCACCCACGCGGTTACCGGATCGGTGCTAGCCGGAAAATACGAAGGGCAGGGGCTGGACGACCTGTCGCGCGCCGATTGCCTGCAATTGCACTCTGATTGCCTGCATCAGGATGCGGGCGGGGCGCGGCTGCTAGAGGCTTATCTCGATCGCCGGTTTGCCGGCTGGCGTATAGCAGGAAAGGGCCAATCTAACCCGCGGCGCGGCGGCGGGCTGCAATCTCGCCCGGGGGCCATGTCGCATGAGGAAGCCTATGAGATTCTGGGTCTTCGCCAGGGCGCGGGCCGCGAGGACATTGTGCGGGCGCACCGCGCCCTGATGAAGAAATGGCACCCCGACCATGGCGGCTCCACCGATCTTGCCGCCCGCGTCAATGAAGCCAAGGAAGTCCTGATGCGTCGACATCTCTAATACCTCTGTTCTGAATATGCACGCTTGGATTTGGGTCAATTTTTGGTGGCAAAGCAGGCAAAGCCGGATTTTTTCAGGCTTTTGCAAGCGGCTTCCGCCGTATCGGGTTCCAGCCCGGCAAAGCGGGCACGGTAGAGGGTTGCATCGCCCTTCTGCACTTTTTCGGTGAAGGGCCGGGCCGAGGCCAGCGCGCTATGGCTCTGCAGTTTGGCGCGCGCCAGCAGGGCACCGGCCTTTTCGGCATCATCGGTGGCACCAATCTGGATCATCCAGCCCTGGTGCGCGGCGGATTTGCTTTCGGTTTCGGCGCGCGCGACCTGCGTGGTGGTTTTGGGTGCATCGGTCCTGGCGGGCATTATTTTGGCGGCGATTTCAACCGGGCGGGCCACGGGCTTGACGGCGAGGAGAACTGCCGAATCGATGGCCTTGCTACCGTCCCCCGCCGGGCGCGAGGGCGGGCTGGCCACCCAGCCCAGGGCCGAAGGGGTCGTGGCCGAAGCATGGAGGGGACGGGCACCGGTGGAGCCCTGCATGGCCTGGCGGGTGCGGGCCTCATTGATCGAGGCTGTCGTTGCCGGGGCCGCATCCAGGATCTGCGGCTTGGGGGCCGCTGCGACATAGGCGGGACGGATGCGGTCAATCTGCGGGTTGACAGCGGCCAGTTGCAGTGGCGCGCCGGCGGGCGCGGGCCTGGCGGCGATAGCCCGGACGGTTTCTTCAACGCGGATGCGCTCAACCGGAGCAGGCGGCACCGGGCGGGTCTGGACCTCGGCCACCTCGGTTTCGCGCTGGCCGTCACTGGCGCGGGCAATCATCGCTGCCGTGCGCGACGTGCTGCCGCTGTCGATATGATCTTCGATCAACCCTGCCATGATCTGGTCACGGCTGCGGCCCGACTTGCCGCCGAGCACGACGGAGATGATGCGGTGGCCGTCGCGTTTGACCGAGGTGAGCAGGTTGAAGCCGGAGGAGCGGGTATAGCCGGTCTTGATCCCGTCCATGCCCTCGACACGGCCGAGCAGGTGGTTGTGGTTGCGCATGTTCTCACCGGCATAACTGAAATTATGGGTCGAGAAATAATGGTAATATTTGGGGAAATGGTCCTGAATGGCGCGGCCGAGCAGGGTCAGGTCCCGCGCGGTGGTTACCTGGTCATTGTCGGGCAGGCCGGAAGCGTTGACATAGACGGTGCGGCTCATGCCCAGGGCATGGGCCTTTTTGGTCATCAGGCTGGCGAAGGTTTCCTCATCGCCGCCGACGGCTTCGGCGACAGCCACGGCAATGTCATTGGCTGACTTGGTGACGATGGCCTTGATTGCATCCTCAACCGATATCGTCTCGCCGACATCAAGGCCGAGTTTGGACGGCGATTGCGAATGGGCGTGGGAAGAGATGCGGATCGGCGTGTCGAGCTGGAAGCGGCCCTTCTCCATCTGCTCGAACAGCATGTAGAGCGTCATCACCTTGGTGATGGAGGCGGGGTGGCGCAGCTCGTCTTCCTGCGACGCATACAGCGTCCTGCCGGAATTGGCGTCCACCACCATGGCGGCAAAGGCCGGCGTATAGTGGGAAATGCCGCTGCGCGCATGATGGCGCACCGTGTGGCGGCGGCGGGCCTCTGCGGAAGTGCTGGCCAGAACCAGGGCAGCGACGGTGAAGACAGTGCAAATAGCCGACAGATTTTTCCGGCCAACTCTGACACAACGCAGGAACATACGCGCTACCCCGATTTACAAGCCGGCCAGCGGGGCCGGCGTCACCCAAACATCACAGTGAGCCACGCTAGCGGAATGCGGTTACGGAGGAGTTAAGGAGGGGAAATCAATCCCAGCCGCCGGGGTGAAACAATTTTTGCTGCACTGCAAAAAACATTTGACAGATTTTTGTGCAGTGCATATAAGCAGGCTTGTTGAAGAGCCGGGGGCCAGTTGCACCGGTCCAGAAAAATCCAGCCGGTTCCGGGCGCCTTGTCCCGGCCACTGGCGCATCACGGAGCACGACCATGAACACCAACATCGAATCCTTCCAGAAGTTCACCAAAGACCAGATGGACGCCGCTACTGCTGCGACCGCTTCCTTGACCAAGAGCCTGCAGTCCATTGCAGCCGAAGCCACCGATTATTCGAAGAAGTCCTTCGAAACCTCTTCGGCCACCTTCGAACAGCTGATTGCTGCCAAGACCCCGGACGCTGCCTTCAAGATCCAGTCCGACTATGCCAAGACGGCCTATGAGGGTTTCGTTGCCCAGGCAACCAAAATGGGCGAACTCTACACGAGCTTTGCCAAGGAAGCCTTCAAGCCGGTCGAAACCGCTTTCGCCAAGGCTCAGGATTCGATGAAGAAGGCTGCGTGAGCCTTTTGACCGTTTGACCTGCGTGCGTTGCGTGCGTCTGGAATGCAGGAAGCCCGGCTGATGCCGGGCTTTTTGCGTTTGATGGCAGTCTTTCCAGGAATGGTCCTCGGCCAACGCCGGGTTGACAAAATATGTTCACGTAAACAATTTGTTTGACTATAAATTTGGCCTGTGAAAGATTGTTGCAGTCGGCATCCAGACCGGACAAACGATTTCTCACGGGGTCGAAACCAATCTGGTTCACAGGGAGTTGAGACATGAAAATTTCTACCGCACTGGCGGCAGCAGTCGTGCTTGCGATTTCGGCCACGGCCAGCACTGCGCAAGAGAAGAAAAAGCTGGCATTCATCGTCAATGCTTCGTCCGATTTTTGGAAGCTGGCGGAAGCGGGCGTCAAGAAAGCCCAGGGCGAACTGCCCAATTATGAATTGCAGTTTAAATATCCGGCACAGGGCACTGCCGCCCTGCAAAATGCCCTGATGGACGATCTTGTCGCCGCTGGCACCAAGGCAATTATGATCTCCTCGGTGGATCCGAAGACCTCAATTGACGCCTTCAACCGCATTGCCAAGCAGGTGCCGCTGTTCACGACCGATTCGGATGCGCCGGCCAGTGACCGCATCGCATACCTTGGCTCGTCCAACACACTTGCTGGCGTGCAGGCAGGCGAGATGATGGTAAAAACCTTGCCCAAGGGTGGCAAGTGCATGGGGTTTGTCGGATTTCTTGGCGCGGACAATGCCAAGGAGCGCATTGCCGGTTTCCGGAAGGCGGTTGAGGGCAAGGGTATCGAACTTGTCGATGTGCGCGGCGATGATGTGGACTTTGCCAAGGCCCGGAGCAATGTCGATGACGTGCTGGTAGCCAAGCCCGACATCACCTGCATGGTCGGATTTTACTCCTACAACCCGCCGAAAATTTACGAAGCACTGAAGGCGGCGGGCAAGCTCGGCAAAATCACCGTGGTGGCGTTTGACGAAGACCCCATCACGCTCGGTGCCGTGCGCGAAGGCAGCTTTGCCGGAACCGTTGTGCAGCAACCCTATGAATGGGGCTACCAGGGCATGAAGTTGATGGCTGCCTATCTGGAAGGCGACAAGTCAAAAATCCCGGCGGACAAGCTGATGATTGTGCCGACAAAATCACTCGACAAGAGCAATGTCGATGAGTTCGAGACCAATCTCAAGGCCATTCTTGGCAAGAAATAGACTTTGACCAATTTTTGGACCGGCGTGCCTGGCGCGCCGGTCTTGTTGCGCATTGGCCCGGCCTGCCAAAATTCAAGCGGTACTGTTCTTCCAGGAAAATAATGAAACCCGCCTTTCTCCAGCTTGACGGCATTTCAAAGACCTATCCGGGCGTGGTGGCGCTGCAGCGCGTCTCCTTCTCGGTGCGGCCTGGCGAAGTGATTGGTCTGGTGGGCGAAAATGGTGCGGGCAAGTCCACGCTGATGAAAATCCTCGGCGGGGTGACGTTTCCCTCGGCAGGTGTGATCCATATTGACGGGGTGGCGCACCAGCGCCTTGATGTCACCGGGGCCATTGCCGCAGGCATAGCCTTCGTCCATCAGGAACTGAACCTGTTTGAAAACCTCGACGCGGCGGCCAATGTGTTTATCGGACGCGAGCCACTGTACGGCGGTGCGTTGCACCTGGTGAACCAGCGCAAGCTGCACGAGTTGACCCGGCCCTTCCTCGAAATGCTCGGAGCAGATTTCACTCCGGGCACGCTGGTGGCCGATCTGTCGATTGCCCAGCGCCAAATTCTCGAAATTGCCAAGGCACTCTCCCTGAACTCCCGCGTCGTCATTATGGATGAGCCGACTTCCAGCCTGACACTGGCCGAGACCGCCCGCCTGCTGGCGGTAATTGCCGGGTTGAGGGCCAAGGGCGTCAGTATCATCTTTATCTCGCACCGGCTGAACGAGCTGACGCAATGTGCCGACCGGGTGGTGGTGCTGCGCGATGGCCATCTGGTCGGCGAACTCGGCAAAGCGGACATTAGCCATGCTGCAATGATCAAGATGATGATCGGGCGCGATCTGAAATCCTTGTATCTGCCTCCTTCCGCGCCGCCCGGACAGGTTGTTCTGGCTTTGGCAAAAGCGCGCACCAGAACCTGGCCGCACCGCGAAGTGGACCTGACCTTGCGCCGGGGCGAAATCCTGGGGCTGGCCGGGCTGATCGGGTCTGGTCGCACCGAAGTGGCGCAGGCGATTTTCGGGATTGACCGCCTGGCGGGCGGCACGCTGCACTTTAACGGGAAGGCAATTGAAATTGGCTCGCCCCGAGCAGCCATCGCGCGCGGCATCTATCTGGTACCAGAAGACCGCAAGCGCAGCGGCCTGCTGCTGGATGCCGCCATTTGCGACAACATCGCCTTGCCAAACTTGCGGCAATTTTCCAGCGGCGGCTGGGTCAGCGGTGCCGCCGCCGCGAAAAATGCCGAAAAAGAAAAGCAGCGCCTCGGCATCCGCGCGCCCAATGTTTTGGCAGAGGCCGGGTCACTGTCTGGCGGCAACCAGCAGAAAGTGGTGCTGGCCAAATGGCTAGCGATGAACCCCAGCGTGCTGATCTGCGACGAGCCGACACGCGGTGTCGATGTGGGTGCCAAATACGACATCTACCGGATTCTGCGCGATCTGGCCGACGCCGGCGTGGCCATATTGATGATATCGAGCGACATGGAAGAAGTGATTGGCATCAGTGACAAGATCGCGGTGATGCACGAGGGTGCCATCAGCGGCTGGCTGGAGCGGCCACAGTTCAGTGAAACAAATGTGCTGCGCCTAGCCACAGGCAATGACGTTGAGGGAAGTGTGAGTGGATGATCAAGAAAGACATTGGGCTTCTCATTCTGATTTTGGTAGTGGGTGCCATTGTTGCCTTCATCAATCCGCTGTTTGTCTCGCCGATCAATGTGGCCAATACGGCCAATCTCATCGGGCTGTTTGGCATATTCGCCATCGGCCAGGCCTTCGTCATCATCACCGGCGGCATTGATTTGTCTGTGGGATCGGTAATTGCCCTGCTGGGTGTGCTGTTTGTTGATCTGATGGTGACCTATGACGTGCCATGGCCTTTGGCGCTTTCATTGATGCTGGTGTTGGGCCTTGTCATCGGGCTGGTACACGGCCTGCTGATTACCAAAATGGGCTTGCAGCCCTTCATTGCCACGCTGTGCGGCCTCCTGATCTATCGCGGCGCGGCGCGGTTTTATACGGCGGATGCAACGGCGGGCTTCGGGTTTGGAGTGAGTTTTCCGACGCTGGAATGGCTGACAACCGGTCGCTCATGGGGGGTGCCGCATTCGCTGATGGCGCTGGTTGTGATTGCCGGTGTGATGTGGGTGGTGCTGCACCGCTCGGTTTTCGGGCGCTACCTCTATGCAGTTGGCAAAAATGAGGAGGCGGCACGTTATTCCGGCTTGCCGACCCACAAAGTCATCATTGCCGCTTACGTTATCTGCGGTGGACTTACGGCCATTTCCGCGATCTTTTTTGCCATGTACACAAGGTCAATCTCGCCATCATCGCATGGCAATTTCTACGAGCTGTACGCCATTGCGGCCTCGGTGCTTGGCGGGTTTTCGCTGCGGGGCGGGGAGGGATCTGTGGTCGGGGTCGTGCTTGGGACGATTTTGCTGCAAGTGCTGCAAAATCTGGTCAATCTTCTGGGTATCCCCAGTTCGCTCAACTTTGCGGTAATGGGCACGGTGATCCTGATCGGCGTGCTGGCGGATACGCAGTTTGCCAAATTCCGGCAGCGGCGGGTTGCGGCGCGGTCCGAGGCGGCGCTGGCGGCAGCGGGCAAGGTGGATTAAACAAAGCCTGCTTCTGGCGATTGGCCGGATCAGAGTTCAATATTGGCACACTCGCACTTTTGGGCGTTGGTTCCAGGGGGACTATGCTGCAAATTTTTAAATTTATCCTGCCCGCTTGCCTGCTGTTTGGGGTTGCCTTTTGACTTCTCCCAACAAACTCTTGCCCGTCCCTCTGGCAGGAAGCAAACTGTGTCCATAGATAATGGTGGCAGCCTGCGCCGAAATATGTGCGGGCCATGGCGTCAGTATTGCACAGGCTGCACCGGCGAATTCAGGGGTTTTGGCGTGATTGGAAACGGGTTCAGGCTACAACAGCGGCAGGGCATGCCCGCCAAAGCTGCGCGTGAACCGCGCCGCGATGACGGGGACGAGCGCAATGGTTCTGGCACATCGGTCATCACCCGCACCAAAGCGGTGACCAAAAAGCCGAACATGTACCGCGTGCTGCTGCTGAATGACGATTACACCACGCAGGAATTTGTGATTCTGGTGCTGCAAAAGTATTTTTCGAAAGCGCTGGACGAGGCGGTGCGGATCATGTTGCATGTGCACCAGCACGGGGTGGGGGAGTGCGGTATCTACACGTTTGAAGTGGCCGAAACCAAAGTGACCCAAGTGATGGATTTTGCGCGGAAGCACCAGCATCCCCTGCAATGCATCATGGAAAAGAAGTGAGTTGAAACCCTGCCTGTCAGGGCCATTTCAATCCGGAAAGCCCCAATCCCATGCCAACTTTTTCGCGCAACCTCGAACAATCCCTGCACCGGGCCCTGGCGGCGGCCAATGAGCGCCATCATGAATATGCCACGCTGGAGCACTTGCTGCTGAGCCTGACGGATGATGCCGATGCTGCGGCGGTTATGCGGGCCTGCTCTGTCGATCTCAAGGTGCTGAAAAAGAGCCTGGTCGACTATATCGACCAGGAACTGGAAAACCTGGTCAATGACGGGCAGGAGGACGCCAAACCGACCGCCGGGTTCCAGCGCGTCATCCAGCGGGCGGTCATTCATGTCCAGTCCTCCGGGCGCGAGGAAGTGACCGGGGCCAATGTGCTGATCGCGATTTTTGCCGAGCGCGAAAGCCATGCCGCCTATTTCCTGCAGGAGCAGGACATGAGCCGCTATGATGCGGTGAACTACATCAGCCACGGCATTGCCAAGCGTCCGGGCTTGTCCGACCCCGCCAAAACCCCCAAGGGTGCCGACGAGGCCGAGGAAGCCAAGGACAGCAAGGAGGCCAAGGACAGCGACGGCAAGAAGAAAGAGGGCGCGCTGGATGCCTATTGCGTCAACCTCAACAAGAAGGCGCGCGACGGCAAGATTGACCCGCTGATCGGGCGCGAGGCCGAGGTGCAGCGCACCATCCAGGTCTTGTGCCGCCGCCAGAAGAACAACCCGCTGCTGGTCGGTGATCCCGGCGTTGGCAAGACCGCCATTGCCGAAGGGCTGGCCCGCAAAATCATCAAGGGCGAGGTGCCGGAGGTTTTGGCCGGTGCCACCGTGTTCTCGCTCGACATGGGCGCGCTGCTGGCGGGCACGCGCTATCGCGGCGATTTCGAGGAACGCCTGAAGCAGGTGATGAAAGAAATCGAGACGCACAAGAACGCGATTTTGTTCATTGACGAGATCCATACGGTAATTGGTGCCGGTGCCACGTCAGGCGGGGCGATGGATGCCTCCAACCTGCTCAAGCCAGCTTTGGCGGCAGGTTCGCTGCGCTGCATCGGTTCCACCACCTACAAGGAATACCGCCAGTATTTTGAAAAGGACCGGGCTTTGGTGCGCCGGTTCCAGAAAATTGATGTCAACGAGCCCTCGATCCCCGATGCCATCGAGATCATGAAGGGCCTGAAGCCCTATTTCGAGGAATTCCACAAGGTGCGCTACACCAATGAGGCCGTGCGCGCGGCGGTCGAACTTTCGGCCCGCTACATCAATGACCGGAAATTGCCGGACAAGGCGATTGACGTCATTGACGAGACGGGTGCCAGCCAGATGCTGCTGCCCGAATCCAAGCGCAAGAAGACGATTGGCATCAAGGAAATCGAGGTGACGATTGCGACCATGGCGCGCATCCCGGCCAAAACGGTCTCGAAGGACGATGCCGAAGTGCTGGAGCATCTGACGGAAAGCCTGAAGCGTGTAGTCTATGGCCAGGACAAGGCGCTGGAAGTGCTGACTTCTGCCATAAAACTGGCCCGCGCCGGCCTGCGCGATGGCGAGAAGCCGATTGGCTCCTATCTGTTCTCTGGTCCGACCGGTGTGGGCAAGACCGAGGCGGCGCGCTCGCTGGCCTCGGCGCTCGGCGTGCACCTGACGCGGTTTGACATGTCGGAATATATGGAGCGCCACACCGTCAGCCGCCTGATCGGCGCGCCGCCCGGCTATGTTGGATTTGACCAGGGCGGGATACTGACCGATGCCATCGACCAGCATCCGCACAGTGTGCTGCTGCTGGACGAAATCGAGAAGGCCCATCCCGACATCTACAACATTCTGTTGCAGGTGATGGACCATGGCAAACTGACCGACCACAACGGCAAGCAGATCGACTTCCGCAATGTCATCCTGATCATGACCACCAATGCCGGGGCTGCCGACATGGCCAAGGCCGCCTTCGGGTTTACGCGCGGAAAGCGGGAAGGGGAGGATATTGAGGCCATCAACAAGATGTTCACGCCCGAATTCCGCAACCGTCTCGATGCTGTCGTGCAGTTTGGCCATTTGCCGCCCGAAGTGATTGCCAAGGTGGTCGACAAGTTCATGGCCCAGCTCGACATGCAGCTGGCCGAGCGCCATGTGACAATTGACCTGACCGACGATGCCCGGAAATGGCTGATGGAGGCCGGCTATGACGAAGCCATGGGTGCCCGGCCCATGGCGCGGGTGATCCAGAGCGCGATCAAGACGCCGCTGGCCGATGAACTGCTGTTCGGGCGGTTGAAGAATGGCGGCTCGGTGCGGGTGATTGTCAGCACCGACGAGAATGGCGTGAAAAAACTGGGCTTTGTCTATCCCGAAGGGCCGGTGCTGCCGCGCCCCGAGCCCGACATTGTCGCCGCCAACAAAAAGCGCGTGCGCGAGGAGCCCGAAGTGCGCCGTGCCAAAGCCCGCAAGACCAAGGAAGCGGGCGAGGGGCCGCTGCCCCGGCGGCCCCTCAAGCCAAAGCCGGCGGGCGAGGAAGACCAGGTGAAAAAGCTGGGCCGGATTGTGCCCAACGTGCCGCTGAAAGGCTGAGCCGGTGCCAAAGTGAATGAGCGCTCCGCCTTCGGCTGGGGGCTGGAAGGCGTGCGCCAGGCGCTGCTCGGCCCCGCCTGGGTCGTCGGATTCTCGCTGTTTGGTGTCGGTGGGCTGGCCCATGCGGCGGGCTATCCGGTGGGTGCGGCAGCGGCTTCCACCTTGCTGATGTGGGCTGGCCCGGCACAGGTGATCTTTTTTGCCGGGGCGACGACCCATATGGCCTGGCCACTGGTGGCCCTGTCGGTGTCGCTGTCTTCCGTGCGGATGCTGCCAATGGGGATCGCGCTGCTGCCCCTCTTGCGCGGGCGCAATACCCGGCTGTGGCAGCAATTGCTGGCGGCGCATTTCATCTCCATCACTGTCTGGGTCGAAGCCATGCGCCGCGCGCCGCTGATGGAGCGCGAGACGCGGTTGCCGTTCTATTATGGCTTTG
>JAYVYA010000120.1:0-2142 GCA_043784745.1 Hyphomicrobiales bacterium | reverse complement strand
CGGTGCGGATGGCGGTGCTGGAGGCGCTGGCGCGGCATTTGCCGGGGGGGTAGCCTGGCCGCCGCAGCCCACAATGATGATGCATTGTATCGCGATTTGCTGGCCGAATGCTGCAAAGAGCATGGCCTTGTTTGGATGGGTTATCGAGCGGAAGCCGAAGGCGCGGGGGGAGTGAGGATTTTTAGCCGAATATCACTTGCACTCAATCGGGCCAAAATCCCGCATCCATCATTTCCCCAAACGCCCATGGGCACGCCACCGGAAATACCTTCGCGTCCAGCCCGGTCTCCCGTTCGGCATCAATCAATGCCCGCCGCCATGCTTGCGCGATCACGGCGTCAAGCTGCGATTTCAGGCTGGGGTTGTCATCCAGATGGTCCGCGATATCCAGCCGCTGGCCCGCCACACTTAGCCGCCAGCTTTTGCCGCGCAGTGCGGGCTGAAAGCGCCATTTGAGCAGATGCAGCATCAGTATGGTCAGGCGGCTCGCCAGTTCGCGCTTTTCCGTCTTGCCCATACTCTCGATCTCCTCGGCAATATGCTCCACATCTGCGGCTGAAAAATGCCCGGCGCGCAAAAGGGCGGCCTGCTCATTTGCCCAGGCATAAAAATCATTGGCATGGGTTTGGCTGGACATTGAAAATCAGCTCCGCTGTGACAGGTTACGCGACCACCGGCCTGAATTTCATACTGCCCAATCATGCAGAACAGCGCAAGGCGACGCAGCCATCGCCTCCACCCCTTCAATTGGCATCCCCCGCCTTGCCCTTTCCCCGCCCCTGACGCACAACCTCCCTCATGGACCTCCTCACCCGCGCCCTGACCGCCCTGCGCCACTGGCTGGCCTACACCACGGACCAGGTCACCGATGCGTCGTTCTGGTGGGGCATTGCGGCGGCGCTGGGGCTTTTGGCGGCGGCGATTATTATTCCGGCCATTCGCGGGGCGGTGTCGCCGCTGACCAATTTTGCCAGCAGGCTCGGCAACGGCTTTTATTATTATTACCGGCGCTCCTATCCCGACATTATCAGCGCCGCCGCCCATATCCTGCAGACCGGGCCGGACGGACGCACGCGGCTGTATCTGGACACGATTTTCTCGGAGCGGGCGCTGCCGGTGGTGATGTGGAATCCCTACAAGGCATTCTTGCTGCGCCAGACCGCCAATTTCGCCTGCGATGCCGATCCGCTGGTGCGCCTCAATGCCTACGGGCCAAAAAAGCAGCCCTTTTTCCGCCGCCGCCGCCCGCTGACAGCCAGGCAGTTTGGCGAATTGCGCCAGAAAATCCTGAGGCGCTACCGCTCGATGTACCGCCCGCTGGTGTCGAGCATTGGCGAGCATTACACCAATCAGGATTCGATCCGCGCCTCGCGCGGCGAGCGGATGCAGGTGATGGTGATGGTGATCGCCAAAACCTATATGGGGCGCGACGAGAAGCACCACCGCATCCACCTGATCCACCAATGGCAATTCCTGCAATGGCCGCAGCAATGCCCCCAGGTCGACCGCGAGAGCTACCGCGAGCGGCACGAGCTGACGCTGTGGCTGAAGAAAATGTACCGCCGCTACCCCTGGCGGTTTGATTTCGTGCACGATTATGTGCCGCATGACCGTGTGCCGGAAGGGTTTTTGCGCTGGCAGAAATTGCAGCTGGCGCGCGGGGACGACTAACGGGGCTGTGCGGGGCCGCACATGAGACATTGCCCTGGCCCGCTAGATGTCGCATATTCGCCGGGGCGAAACCGCCCTTTCCGCGTTATCTGGAGGTGCATCATGTCTGCTTTCCGTTTGCTCTGCGGCGCTGCCCTGTTCCTTGCCGCCGCCTCTGGCGTGGCCGAGGCGCAATATCGCGGCATGTCCTGTGACCAACTCTATTACGAGCGCAATTCCATCTACAAGAATGCGGGCTTTTGCTTCAAGACCTCCCGCGCCATCTCGACCTTCGGCAATGGCGGCTGCCAGTTTGACAACCAGAACGATGTGCCGCTAACCCGTGGCGACCGCGCGGCTGTGGCTGCCATTGTCGCGCAGGAAAACTATCTGGGCTGTCCGCGCTAGGCTGGCCCGAGCCGGAGCCCAAGCCCTTGACGATTGTTTTGCACAATGCCCGCCTCGTCGATCCCGCCAATGGGCGCGAGGGCC
>JAYVYA010000119.1:0-6334 GCA_043784745.1 Hyphomicrobiales bacterium | reverse complement strand
AGGCATGGGCATGGTCGCGGTAGCCGGTGATGACCTGATCGGAGGGGTTGCAGCCCATTTCCATGCCGGTGACCACCGCTTCCTGACCAATATAGAGATGGCAATAGCCACCAATCAGGCCAAGGCCGTAGAGCTGGCCGACTTTTTCCTCAAACCGGCGAATCAGCAGCATGCGTTCATAGGCTTCCAGTTCCCATTGTTTTGGCATGGGTGCGGGGGAAAAGGGGGCGTGAGGTGCCAGTGCCATGGGGTTTCCGGATGGAGGAGAGTCAACCAGGAAAGACTAGCGCAACGCGGCGGCAAAGGCGAGCCGGGGTTTTTGCCAGGCTAGTTGGCAGGCGGCAGCAACACCACCAGATCATCGCGGTTGAGCCGCCCCAGCACGAAGCGGGCTTCTTCGTCCAGAATGTCCCGGTCAATCGTGCCGCCGCGCATCAGGTCCACCCGGCGGCTCCAGACCGCTTTTTCAGCCTGCAAAGCGGCCAGTTCCTGCGACAAATCCTTCATCTGGCGCTTGTATTGCGCCTTCACCTCCAGCCCCCGCCCGCCATGGGCGGCATGCCAGACAAAATACGACCCGGTGGCCCCTGACACGCAATACAGCAGGAGAGGCAAGGCAATGGCGCGGAATCGACGGTTGATTACCATAACATATATTTGACGCGCTGCGGTTAGCGGAGCGTTAACAAAAATTCAACTTAGCGCCTTCAGCGCCCCGCGCCCGGCATAAATCGCCTGCGATCCCAAAATCTCCTCAATCCGGATCAGCTGGTTATATTTGGCCAACCGGTCGGAGCGGGCGAGCGAGCCGGTCTTGATCTGCCCGCAATTGGTGGCAACGGCGAGATCGGCAATGGTCGAATCCTCGGTTTCCCCGGAGCGGTGCGACATCACGGCGGTATAGCCGGCGCGCTGGGCCATATCGACCGCTGCCAGTGTTTCGGTCAGCGTGCCAATCTGGTTGACCTTGATCAGGATGGAATTGGCGGTGGCGGTTTTGATGCCGCGCGCCAGCCGGGTGACATTGGTGACGAACAGGTCATCCCCGACCAATTGCACCTTGCTGCCAATTTTTTCGGTCAGCAGCTTCCATCCCGCCCAGTCATCTTCCGACATGCCGTCCTCAATCGAGGCAATCGGGAAATCCTTGGCCAGTTTGGCGAGATAGGCGACCTGCTCTTCAATCGAGCGCTTTTTGCCCTCGCCCTCGTAATGGTAGACGCCATCCTTGAAGAACTCGGTGGCGGCGCAGTCGAGGCCCAGCATCATGTCCTTGCCGGGCTTGAAGCCCGCCGCCTCGATGGCCTTGACGCAAAATTCCAGCGCCGCCTCGGCGGAGGGCAGATTGGGGGCAAAGCCGCCTTCATCGCCAACATTGGTGTTGTGGCCCGCCTTTTTCAGCGCGGCTTTCAGCACATGAAACACTTCCGACCCCCAGCGCACCGCTTCTTTCAGCGAGGGTGCGCCGACGGGCAGGATCATGAATTCCTGAAAATCAATGGGATTGTCGGCATGGACACCGCCATTGATGATGTTCATCATCGGCACCGGCAACACTCGGGCCTGCGTGCCGCCGATATAGCGGTAGAGATCAAGCTGCGAGCTGTCGGCGGCGGCCTTGGCCACGGCGAGCGACACGCCCAGAATGGCATTGGCCCCAAGGCGCGCCTTGTTGGACGTGCCGTCGAGCGCAATCATCGCCTCGTCGATCAGCACCTGATCCTGCGCCTCATAGCCGACAATGGCATCGGCAATCTCGTTATTGACAGCGGCGACGGCTTTCAGCACGCCCTTGCCGCCAAAGCGCTTCTTGTCGCCATCGCGCAGTTCCACCGCCTCATGCGCGCCGGTGGAGGCCCCGGACGGCACAGCAGCGCGGCCCATCGAGCCATCTTCCAGCGTCACATCCACTTCGACCGTCGGGTTGCCCCGGCTGTCCATGATTTCACGGGCAATGATATCGACGATTTCAGTCATGAGGGCCTCTGGGCTGGAAAGGGAAAGACGGGGTTTGGATACACGGGTTTTGCTGGAAAGGCGAGATTGGCGAACGGGGAAAGTCGTCAATGGCAGCAGGCTGTTTCCCTCACAAATGCTGCCCGCGTCCGCACAAATGCACGGCCGCTTCAGCAAGCTTGCGGTCGCGCGTAACGAGCGTGGCACCATTTTGGTCAGCTATCGCCAGATGCAGCGCATCGCCAGCACGCAAACCCAGGGAGGATTGCCCCGCAAAATTCCCGGCCATGCGAAAATCGGCTACCGAAACTGGAAATACATGAAACACTTCAGAAATCAGCCGCGCAAAAGTTGCCATGGCGACATCGCGTTCGGCATGGTTAATCTCTTTTCTGCGAATCTTGATTGACAGGGCCGAAGCTACTTCCGTTCGAACCCATTCGCTAATGGCAATGACATCAGGTGCCTGGGCCAGAAACCAGCTTTGAGCGCGCGCGCTGTCCGCTTCTGCGGTTAACACAGTGATCAAGATGGAGGTATCCAGATAGAGCATCAGTAGCGCTCTTCGTCACGCATCTTCCGAACAAATATATCCGCCCCTTCAGATTGATAAGGCATGATGCGGATGACCTCCTCAAATATGCGAGGATCCATCTTCTTCCTCGGCAAATCCTTGCCCACAATCTCCGCCACCGGCTTGCCGCGCCGGGTGATGGTGATCGTCTCCCCGGAGATGACACTGTCAACCAGTTCGCTCAAATGGGCCTTTGCCTCGGTAATACCAACCGTTTTCATCGCGACCTCCTGACCATCCAGATCGTCATTTTTAGCAGAAATTTCACCCGCGGCCAATCGGGCATTGCGGGAGGGCGCAGGCCAGCCTACACGCACGCTCTGAACGAACCATCAGAGAACACTTATGACCACCCTCCCCCTCTCCCAGCTCGGCCAGAATGCCATCCAGCCGCAATCGCCCGAAGAGGCGCGGCTGGAGCGGGTGGCGAACCCGCATCCCGATACCAATTACGTCGCGCGGTTCACGGTGCCGGAATTCACCTCGGTCTGTCCGGTGACAGGCCAGCCCGATTTTGCCCATCTGGTGATCGATTATGTGCCGGAAGCCTGGCTGGTCGAGTCCAAATCCCTGAAACTCTACCTGAATTCGTTTCGCAACCACGGTGCCTTTCATGAGGATTGCACGGTGCGGATTGGCAAGGATTTGGTGGAACTCCTGGAGCCGCGCTGGCTGCGCATTGGCGGCTACTGGTTTCCGCGCGGCGGCATTCCGATTGATGTGTTCTGGCAGACGGGCACAGTGCCGGACGGCCTGTGGCTCCCCGACCAGGGCGTCGCGCCGTACCGGGGGCGCGGCTAGAGAGACTTCTTCAGCCTTAGCCTCTGCTTGAAGCGGCGGCCCTTTTCCAGCACGCGCTGCAAGGCAGGACGCTTGGCCAGGGCTGCATCCAGCTTGCGGCCAAAACCGGCTGCCGGGCCACCGCCTGAAAACTCCACCCTGCCCAGCGCATAGGTCCGCCGCATCAATTCATCTGCCAATCCCTGCCGGTCCTTGATGTGGGCAATCAGGGCGTAGGGAATCGGGTCGCCGATGGCCACCGGCAGGCTGGTGCCGATGCGGTTGCGCACTTCGCGGAAAATCAGGGACAGGCGCAGGGTCAAGCTGAGATGGCTGGCAATCTGGAACAGGCGGCTGTTCTGGCCGCTGAAGCAGAACGGCATCACGGTCGCCTTCGAGCGCTGGATCAATTGCGCGGTGAAGGGCTGCCACGGGCTATCGACTGCCGGGCGGCGGCCCAACCGGTCCGGCGCAGTGGAGACACCGCCCGCCGGGAACACGATCACCACCCCGCCTTTGGCCAGATGGTCACGGGCACCCGAGCGTGACTGAATATTGGTCGCCATTGCCTCTGGCGTTCCGGCAAAATCGACCGCCAAAACATATTCGCGCAATTCCGGGGCGCGAAGCAGGACGGCATTGGTCAGGACCAGGAAATCGCTGCGAATCTGCTGGACCATCCAGGAAATCACAATGCCATCAAGCACGCCATAGGGATGGTTGGCCACCACCACCACCGGACCGTGCTTGGGCATCCGGGCGAGGCGGGCTGCGTCAAATTGCACATCCAGCGCCAGACGGCGGACGGCAGCGGCAAAAAAGCTTTCGCCCGCCCTGGGGTGGCGCTGGTTGTCGAGATAGATGCGCTTCAATTCGCGCTGGCCGGTGGCCCGCTCGATCAGGTGAATAAGATGGCGCTTGACCGGGCGGTCAGTCGGGTCGGCGTAAGAAAAAACCGGATTTTCCATGAACTGCCGATACGATCCGATTGTGAAGCCAGAATGACAATTGCCCGTCAACATCTTCCTCAGATAGATGACAGCTTAGCAAGCCTGTCGAACGCCTGCAATTGCCGCAGCAAACTTTCCATTTGCACCAGGGGCACCATGTTCGGTCCGTCGGAGGGCGCGTGATCGGGGTCCTGGTGGGTCTCTATGAAGATTCCGGCCACGCCAACAGCGACGGCGGCCCGCGCCAGCACCGGCACAAAGCGCCGCTCGCCGCCCGAGGAGTTGCCCTGCCCGCCGGGCTGCTGCACCGAATGGGTCGCGTCAAAAATCACCGGCGCGCCGGTAGTTTCCGCCATGATCGGAAGGGCGCGCATGTCCGACACCAGGGTGTTGTAGCCAAAGCTCACCCCGCGCTCGGTCACCAGCACATTGGCATTGCCGGAACCGGTGAGTTTTGCCACGACGTTCTGCATATCCCATGGGGCCAGGAACTGGCCTTTCTTGACATTGACCACCTTGCCGGTAGCTGCGGCGGCGAGCAGCAAATCGGTCTGGCGGCACAGGAAGGCAGGAATTTGCAGCACATCCACCACTTCCGCCATCGGCGCGCACTGGGCGCAATCATGCACATCGGTTAGCACGGGCAGACCGAGTTTTTCCCGGATCAGGGCAAAGACCGGGATCGCCTGCGCCATCCCCATACCGCGTGCGGCGCTGCCGGACGTGCGGTTGGCCTTGTCAAACGAAGTTTTGAACACCAGCGGCATCCCGAGTTTTTGGGTGATCTCCTTCAGCGCGCTGGCCATTTCCAGGGCGTGGGCGGCGCTTTCCATCTGGCAGGGGCCCGCAATCAGCGCCAGCGGGAGATGGTTGCCGAAAGCGGCAACATGGGGCCCCTGGCCGGCGACGACGGTGGAATTGGCTGGCATAGCTGGACCTTGCCTGAATGTGCGGGCGGGATTTACGCTTTGTCGCGCGGCTCAAAGATAATCGCAGCACCGCAAGCCGCAGCAGCGGGCACGACGATGCAGTTGTGGTGCATTTCCATCCGCAAATTGCCTCTGGCGAGCGCGGCCTGCACCTGCGCCATATCCCCGGCCACAATTCTGTAGCCGGCAAAATGCGGGGCAGACTTGCCGACCCCACCCAGATGTGCGCCATAGCGGAATTGCGCGGCCAAAGGCGTCAGCACTTCCACCTTGCCACCGCCTGTGTCCAATTCCAGCCCCATCGAGGTCGACAGCATCAGCCGCTGGCCGAGAAAATGCGCCAGAAACTCGGCATGATCCGCCGGGTTCTCCGCCACCATCACCGCACCGGCCAGTTTTTGCGCGCTGTTGGGGTGCAATTGCAGGGCCGGAGCCCAGAAGTTTTCGGGGAAATGATGCTGGCAGGTGAAAAAGCCGGCATCCGCCATCAGGCTTGATTCGGCAAAGGCGAGGGTAAAGGCCACTTCGCCCCGGCTGCCATCGGGCCGACTGGCGCTGCGGGTGAAATGAAACGGCTCGAAATTGCCAATGCCTGCCGCCGCAAACCGCGCCGCATCGGCTTTGGCGTCGCCCGAGCGCAGCACCAGCATGGCCAGCCCCTCCTGCCCGGCCAGATATTGGCCAACAAAGCCGCCGAACGAAAATTGGCGGGGAGCTGGATGCACGGGCGGCATGCGGGCCCCTTCCGCCAGCCCGACCAGTTCCAGAAACGCGCCATCCAGCTGCACGAGCTGGTTTTGCGTGCCCCAGGGATGCTGGTTGCGCGCGCCGACCTGAAAACCGAGGCGGGCATAGGCTTCGGCCTGCCCGGCCAGATCACGGGCGGCGAGAACGAGATGATCAAAGGGCTGCGGCATGTTTTCCCGGCTCTGGATGCAAAAAAGGTTTCATAGCGGCAAACACGGGCGGCGCAAAGGCTGGCAGGATTGTCCCTAGGGCAATCGGGTGAAGCCAAATCACCCCACCCTCACCCTGAGGAGGCCTTGTTCAGGCCGTCTCGAAGGGTGTGGCGGGGTGGTTTGGGAGCTAGTCACGCTTCCCGCATGCTTCGAGACGCTACGCAAGGGCTTCGCTCCTCAGCATGA
>JAYVYA010000118.1:0-5923 GCA_043784745.1 Hyphomicrobiales bacterium | reverse complement strand
GCTCGGCATCCAGAAATCAATGGCAAGATAGGGGTACACATTCACCTTTCCGGCAAAATCAGCAGGTGGCCAGCCAGGCAGGTAAATCGCTGGCATCTTCAATAGGGTATCGCGCACCTTGATTGAAAGAATCTCGTCCATCATGATTCCAGGTCCAATGCAACTGGCTCCATCCCACCGGCAAGGCGAGAGCTTGTGGGGTGCCTCGAATGGCGGCACCGCTTCCTGCGCCCGCGCTGGCCCGCAGGCCGCAAGCCAGCCCGCCAGCACAGCAATTCCCAAAACCAAATTCGATCGCAACTGCATAAGATTCACTTTCCGGCAAGAGTTGGAATTCAAACGAATCAAGCTGCCATTTGGGGCTTCCACATGCAATCCCGTGTCCCCCTTCACCGCACGCCAGCAAGATTTGATATGCCCTTTTTGGACCGGAAATATCGCGTTTGCTGCCTGCGCTTTCACGGCTAATCACCGCAGGAAAACTCGCAGATAACCCGATTGTCGAACGCGGGTTGCCCGCTTATTTCGCTTCAAAATTTCCACCATGATTTGCAAAGCAATACGCACCCCGTCATTGGGCTGTAAGCCCGAGAGCCCCCGGGGGCATTGCCGCCCGACCCGATCCAGCGATATGCGGCTCCAATCCCCACGTTTTGACAAAGATCCCAAAATGCTGTTGCGATGCAGGCATGAGCAACGAAACCACCGCACCAACCCGCCAAGAGCCACCTTTGACACCCCGCGACATCCGCTTCTCGATTGCCCCCATGATGGACTGGACCGACCGGCATTGCCGGTTTTTCCATCGTATCCTCTCGCGCCATGCCCGGCTTTACACCGAGATGGTGACGACCGGGGCGATCATCCACGGGCCGCGCCAGCGCCTGCTCCGGTTTGACCCGTTCGAGCAGCCGGTCGCAGTGCAACTGGGCGGCTCGGACCCCGCAGACCTGGCGGCTTGTGCCCGGATTTGCGCTGACTACGGCTATGCCGAAATCAACCTCAACGTCGGTTGCCCGTCAGACCGGGTGCAGAACGGGGCTTTTGGGGCCTGCCTGATGCGCGAACCGGAGCTGGTGGCCGAATGCGTGGCGGCGATGAAGGCGGCGGTCAGCCTGCCCGTCACCGTCAAATGCCGCATTGGCGTGGATGACCAGGACCCGGAGGCGGCTTTGGGCGCAATGGCGCAGGCCCTGGTAACGGCCAGAGTGGACGCGCTTTTCGTCCACGCCCGAAAAGCCTGGCTCAAAGGCCTGTCGCCGAAGGAAAACCGCGATATACCGCCGCTCGACTACAGCCTCGTCCATGCCCTCAAGCGGCGCTTTCCCGCGTTGCCCCTCGCCATCAACGGCGGCATCGCCACTCTGGTCGAGGTGCGACAGCACCTCGCCCATGTCGATGGGGTCATGCTGGGCCGGGCGGCCTATCACACTCCCGAAATGTTGCTGGAAGTGGATGGCGCGCTGTTCAATGATCCGCGCGGCCTGCCCGATGCCCGCGCCGCCCTGCTGGAATACGAGCCTTATGTCGCCGCCGAACTGGCAAGCGGCACCCGCCTGCATGACATCACCCGGCATCTTCTTGGCCTGTTTGCCGGCCGCCCCGGTGCCCGCACCTACCGGCGGCATCTGGCGCTGGAGGCGGGCAAGCCGGGCGCGGGGCTGGAAGTCTTGCGCACGGCAATGGCGCAGGTGCAATTTGGCAGCGAGGCAGCGCAGGCCGCCTGAATTACCGCCCGCCCTTTTCCCCCCCGGCAACGGTGATCACGCCAATGATAATCAGCCCGGTCAGCAGCATCCGCAAGCCAGCCCCGGCCCCGGCGGCATTGAGCATGGCAACGAGCAGAAACATGAACATGGCGGCACCACCAATGCCCGCCACACTGGCCCGCCCGCCCGCTACATTGGTGCCCCCGATCACCACCACAGCAATGGTTAGCAGCAAATATTCCTCGCCTTGGTCGAGTGAATTGCCGCCGGCAAACCCTGCAATCAGCGCGCCGGTCAACCCGGCCAGCGCTCCACTGGCAGCATAGGTAAGAAAACGGGCAGCAGGCACGTTCAATCCGGCAAGATGCGCCGCACGCATATTCTGGCCCATGGCTGAAACCGTGCGCCCGTAAACGGTGCGGCGCAACACGAAATCGACCAACAAAGCCATCGCCAGTGCCACGAAAGCCAAGAGCGGCAGGCCGAAGGGATGCGCCGATACCGCATCGCCAAACCATTGCGGCGGCTTGATCTTCAGGCCGCGTCCATTGCTGATGGCTACAGACATGACAATCAGGCTGGAGGAAAGGGTGGCGATGATCGGCGGTATCGACAGCAGCCGGATCAGGCCGTAATTGAAACAGCCTACCAGCACGCCGCCCACGATCGCCGCCAGTAGCCCCGGCGCGATCATTGCCGCATTCTCATTCATCACCAGCATGGAAACCGCGCTGGACAGCGCGATGGTGGAAGGGATCGACAAATCAACATTGCCCGGCCCGGTAGTTATCACCAGCATCTGGCCCAGCGACACCAGAACCGTAAAGGCGGAAAAGGTCAGCGCTGCCGTCAGGATATCACCCGCCCCCTGCCCATGCGCCACTGCAATGGTCACCAGCCAGACAGCCAGAGCCGCCAGCCACGACCATAGTGCCGGCTGGGCCCGCAGCCACTTCATGCCCGCCTCCCCAGCCGGTCAATCGCCACGCGAAGGGCGAGCACGACAATTAGAATGACGCCCTGCGCACCAATTTGCCAGTCCGGCGATATGCGCATGAAGGTGAGAAACGAGGTTGCCAGCGTCAGCGTCATCGCCCCAATCACCGCACCGCCAGGTGAAATCCGCCCCCCGGTAAATTCGCCGCCACCCAGGATGACAGCGGCAATAGACACAAGCGTGTAGCGCGAGGCAATGCTGGCATCCCCCGAAGTCGTCAGCCCCACCAGCGCAAAACCGGCCAGAATGCCGAAAACTGCGGCAAGGCCATATAGCGTCATGCGCGTGTGCAACAGGGACCAGCCTGCCCGCTCGACCGAACGCGGATTGCCGCCTGCCCCGCGCATCACTGTGCCCCAGGCGGAGGTGACCAACATGTAATGCGCCGCCAGCCCCACGCCCAACGCCACCCACACCGGCAAAGGGGCCAGCGGAGGCTTGAATTGCAGCGCGGCAATCAGCCAGGCGGGAGCTTTGCCGCCCGGCGTGGGCAGCAACAGCACGGCGAGCCCGGCCCAGACGAAGGACAGGCCGAGCGTCACCACGATGGCGGGCAGTTTGCGCAGCTCTATCAGCGCGCCCACTGCCACATAGCCCAGCACGCACAGCACAAGCGCCCCGGTGGCCAGCAGCGGCGTCTCCGGCATTAGCCGTGCTACAATGCAGGCAACCAGCGAAACGAAGGCACCGATGGACAAATCGAGATCGCCAATCGTCATCACCACCATCTGCGCCATGGTCGCCAGAATAATCGGTATGGCCAGGTTGAGCAGCAGATTGATGCCAAAATACGACATGGCGCGCGGTTGCTGCCAGAAAATCGCCCCAAGCAAGGCGGTCATCGCCACCATCGGCAGCAAAGCCCGCAAGCTCCTGGCCACAAGGGCTCTGTTGTCTGCGGTCATCCGTGCACCGCGGGAACCACACTGGAAGCATCCTGAAAAGAAAAGTGCAGCACCTTTTCCTCGGACATGTCCGCCGCCGCAATTTCTCCAGCGATCCGGCCGTTGTTGAACACGTAGGTTCGGTCACAATGGAACAATTCGTCAAATTCAGTCGTGTACCAGAGAAAGCAGCGGCCTTTCGCCGCCTCACCGGTAATCAGGGCATAAACCTGCAGCTTGGTGCCGATATCGACCCCGCGCATCGGATCATCCATCAAAATGATATCCGCATTGGAACCCAAAGCCCGGGCGAACAGAGCCTTTTGCTGATTGCCGCCGGAAAGGGACAGCACCGGATTTTCCACCGAGGGCGTTACGAGTTTTAGCCTCGAACACCAATGCTGCGCCATTGCAGTTTCCGCCTTAAGGTCAATCAGCAGCCTCCGGCACAATTGCGGCAGGGCGCGGGCGCTTATGTTGGCAGCGATGGACCAGAGCGGAAACACCCCGTCCGCCTGCCGGTCTCCGGCTACCAGCGCCAGCGGACCAAAGCTCTGCGTGCCCGCGCACCGGTCGTGAATGTCCAGCAACAGCCTTGTTTGGCCGTGTCCGGAAAGCCCAGCCAGCCCGATAATCTCGCCCCTGCGGGCCAGCATGGGAACCGACCCAGCCCGCTCCGCCCTGACCATGATCTGGCGTTCGTCACCAAATATCCGCGCAGCTTTCCGGCTCTCCGCCGGTCGCTCCTGCCCCATTGCCGCGACCAGTGTGTCGCGGGTGAAACCTGTGGTCAGCTGGTCAGCGACGATGCTGCCATCCTTCATTACCACCGTTTGATCACAAGCCGTGAGGATTTCGCCCAGCTTGTGCGAAATCAGAATGACGCTTTTGCCACTTTCGACGAACCAGCGCACGTAGGCCAGCAATTGTTCCGCCGCATGATTGTCGAGCGAAGAGGTTGGCTCATCCAGAACCACTAGCGACACGGGCGTGCGGGTCTGCGTGAAGGCCCGCGCTATTTCGACAGCCTGGCGCTTGCCAATCGGTAAATCCCCCACAATTGCCCCCGGCGTCAGGCCATGGCCAGGAAAAATCCGGTCCAGTTGCCCGAACAGCAGCTGTGCCGCTTTTTTGCGCCAGCCAAACCCGCGAATGGAGGGATGTGCCACGCGGGTATTTTCCGCGATCGACAGATTTGGGCACAGCGACAATTCCTGGAATACGCAGCGCACGCCAGCCGCATGGGCGCGTGCCACATTCCACTTGCCCGCCACTTCCGCACCATCAATGGCCAGGGCACCCCCGTCCGGCTCCAGCGTTCCTGCCAGCACCTGCATCAAAGTGGACTTGCCTGCCCCGTTATGCCCCACCAGCCCCACGCAAGTGCCAGGATGGACCAATAGCGTCACCCCGGCCAGCGCGCGCACGGCCCCAAAACTTTTGGTCATGGCGGACAGGCTGTAAACCCGCCCGCCATCCCCCCGCGAAAATGCTGGCTGCATGCCCCAGCTGCCTATTTCGAGGCTTTGGCAATGAAATCTTTGACTTCGTCAAGGCCGTATTCCTGGTTTGTCACGCCGCCTTTGTCGGTTGCTGCAAGTTTCTTTTCCAGATCATCCTGCGTCACCACAAGAATCGGCAAAGTCATCTCTTTGGGCACTTTGGCCCCGGCCAGAACTTGTTGCGCCACCCAGAACGCGAACGTGGAGGAACCCGGCGCGATCGAAGCGGACATAGTGGCATAGCCATTTTTATCCTTTTGCTCTTTCCACCAGGCCAGCTCATCCTCCCGATTACCCATGAAAATAACGGGAATGGGCCGTCCCGCCGCCGCGAAGGCCTGCGCTGCCCCCCAGCCATCGCCGCCCTGTGTCACCACAGCCTTGATTTCCGGCAAAGTCGGCAATATTCCCGCCACGGCCTTTTGCGCCACGGTCTGCGTCCAGTCCCCGTGAACAGAACCGACAATTTTAAATTGCGGATTGGCCTTCACTCCAGCCTCAATGCCTGAATGGATTTCATCATCGACAAACACGCCAGCCAGTCCGCGTATCTCGAGCAGATTGCCCCCGCCGGCAACGCGGCCTTTCATGAAATCGACCTGCATCGAACCGAGTTTCTTGAAATCCACCGCTACACGATAAGCACAGGGCTCCGTAACGATACCGTCAAACGACACAACGACGATGCCCGCATCGCAGGCCTGCTTGACTGCCCCATTGAGCGCAGTGGGCGAGGCAGCGTTAAGCACAGTGGCATCCACACCCTGCAAAATCATGTTTTGAATTTGTGCGGCCTGTTCGGTCGCCTGGTTCTCGGCGGTAGTGAACGGC